>JANLGX010000354.1 GCA_024654005.1 Gemmatimonadaceae bacterium
GGACGCGGTCGAGCTCGACTTCCAGGTCCTCGATCCGGACGACGAGGGCAACAGCCAGATGAGCGTGCTGCTCGTCGCCGCCAAGCGGGACCTGGTCGAGGCGAAGCTGCGGCTCCTGAGCGAGGCCGGCCTGTCCCCGTCGATCGTGGACGTGGATGCTTTCGCCCTGCACAACGCGTTCGAGCTGAATTATCCCGGGGCGATGAACGGCATCGTCGCGCTGATGAACATCGGCCACGAAGTGACCAACATCAACGTTCTCGACTCGGGCATTCCCGTCCTGACACGCGACATCGCGGTGGGGACGCGGCGGCTGCGCGAGGATCTGCAGCGCGAGCGCGGCCTCACGGCGGAGGACGCGAACGCCCTCATCACGGGGTACGACCGCTCCGCGCACGTGGACGCGGTGCTGGACGCGCGCGTCGAGGAGCTCGCCGTGGGCGTCGAGCGCGCGGTGGCCTTTCTGCTCTCGACCGCGAAGGCCGGCGCGGCGCTCCGCTCGGTGTACACCTGCGGCGGCGGCGCGCGCACGCCGGGACTCAACGACGTGCTCGGCAAGCGGATGCGGGTCCCGGTAGAGCTGGCGAACCCGCTCGCGAATCTGCAGATGCGCTCCGGCGCGCTGGAGTCGCTCGTAATAGACGAGGTCGCGCCGCTGCTGATGCTGCCGGTCGGTCTCGCGCTGCGGAACCGGTGAGGGCGACCAGACGATGATTTACATCAACCTGCTACCCGGCGCCAGGCGCCGGACGGCTGGCGGCGGTGGCGGCTTCAGCCCCAAGGAGCTGCTCGGCTCCATGGGCGATCGCGTCAAGGACAAGTATCTCGTCGGCGCCGTGCTCGCGGTAATCGTCGCCGTCGCGATCGGCGCGTTCATGTTCACCCGTCAGGCGCAGGCCAGCAGCAACCTGGCTGAGCGGGAGCGGAAAGCGCTGCAGGACTCGGCGCGGTTCGCGACCGTCCTGCGGGCGCGTGTCGCGGCGGAGACCGAGCGTGACCTCGTGCTGCGCCAGCTGGCCGTGATCCAGTCGATCGACGATACGCGCTTCATGTGGTCGCACATCCTGGAAGAGGTCAGCCGCGTGATTCCGCAGTACACCTGGCTCGTTTCGATCGCGCAGACGAGCGCTCCACCGAGCGCGGCCGCGCCCGATTCCGAGATCGTGGCGCTGCAGCGCGAGGCGACTACGCCGGCCGGCAGGGCGCGGCTGGAGAAGACGCGGCGGGAGAAGGCCGTGTCGATCGGCGCCCGGCCCACGCAGTTCCGGATCGTCGGCCACACCGTGGACATCCAGGCGCTGACGCGCTTCATGCGCGATCTCGAGTCGTCGCCGTTCATCCAGAACGTCAATCTGGCGCGGTCCGACCTCGTGACCAGCGAAGGAAAGGAAGTGACCGAATTCCAGCTCGACGCTCTTTCCGAGCGTCCTCCGCCGGACGAGATCCGGAAGCTGCCACTCTCGGTGAGGGTTCCGTAGCCATGGCCATCGGCGACAATCTCACCAAGCGCGAGCAGACGCTCGTCGGGATCTCGATCCTGGCGTTCGTGGCGCTCGGGGCGCTCTGGTACTTCATGCTTTCGCCCAAGTCCGAGACGCTTGCCGCGCTCGCCGCCCGGGTGGACTCACTCGAGGCTGCCAATCAGCAGGCGAAGACCGACGTGGCGCAGGGCAGCGTGGACTCGCTGCGCGCGGCCGTAGCGCGCGACCGCGAAGCGCTCAAGATCATGACGCGGCTCGTACCGACGAGGAACGAGGTTCCCGGCCTGCTCGAGGACGTGTCGACCGCGGCCCGCAGAGTGGGACTCGACCTGGCGTCGGTGGAGCCGATGCCGGTCATCCCCGGCGACGATTTCGACACGCACCGGTACAAGATCTCGGTGATCGGCGGATACCACGAGCTTGGCCGCTTCCTCAGCAACGTCGGCTCGCTCCAGCGAATCGTCGCGCCGGTGGCGCTCGAGATGAAGCCGTTTGTGTCGTCCGGGTCCGGTGCCGTCAGGCGACCGGGTCCCGGAAAGTCGATGCTCGATTCGAACTTTCAGATCCAGACGTACGTCGCAAGGCTGCGTCCGGACGATCCGCTGGCCACGCGCGCCAGTGATGCAGAGGTAGTGGCCCAATGAGACTGACTTTGCTCTGCCTGCTGCTGCTGTCGTCGACGGCGGCGGCGCAGTCCACGCGCACGGCTCCGGCCCCCGCGCCGGATGAGCACACGATCTACCGCGAGGTTTTCGAGTACGACGCCGGCGGCCGGCGCGATCCGTTCGCGTCGCTGCTGGGGACGTCCGATCTCCGTCCACTGCTGATAGACCTCCGGCTCGCGGCGATCGCGTACGATCCCAACGGCAGGAATTCTGTTGCGGTTCTGCGCGATCTCACGTCCAAGGAGCAGTATCGCGTGAAAGTGGGACAAACTCTGGGACGCATGCGCGTCGCGGCCATCCAGCCGAGATCCGTGACGTTCACCATACAGGAATTCGGGTTGAGCCGTCAGGAGATGCTTACAATGGACGACAGCACACGAGTGAGGACGCCATGAGCGCGCTCCGCCGGATTTTCGCGCCCGCTTTGATCCTGGCCCTGGCGGGTTGGACCGCCGGGGGCCACGCCGCCGATCCGGTCGGCGTGACTTCGCTGAGCGTGGTGCCCGCGACGGGGCGCGCGGAAGTCGTGATCGGGGTCACGTCCGAGATATCGGTCAGCGACTTTGTCCTGTCGTCTCCTCACCGGCTCGTGATCGATCTCAACGGCGCCGTGCTCGACATGCACGG
>JANLGX010000357.1 GCA_024654005.1 Gemmatimonadaceae bacterium
CCAAGCACGCGACCCGGTCGATGATCGTGATGCTGTGGCTGGCGAAACATCACGCGGGCGAGAAGGACACGCTCGAGGACGTTGCTGCGATCAAGGGTCTTGTGTTCGGCGGCGTCGTCGAGGTTTCCGGTGACGATGACGCGCCCGAGGATCCCTTGAAGGACGCTGGTCGCCCTTTAGCCGAGCCGAACGGATCGACCGGTTCGACCGGTGGGAGCGCCGGTTCCGAGCGTGGCCCGGAGACTTCCGCCAGCTCTGGTCTCCTTCCCTCTCCCGAACCTACCCATGCCTGACCCCGTGGGACATGCCTCGCCTGAAGCAGCGGGAGATCACCGCGTTGATACGCGACATCGAGCAGTTGGCGAGGGACCAGTGAGCTAGATGGCGAACCGGAAGATCCAGGTTGAGATCATCGGCGACGCCAGTTCCCTGCAGCGCGCGTTTGGGAAGGCGGGACAGCAGGGCTCGTCGTTCGGCGACAAGCTCAACAAGGCGTCGAAAATCGCGACTGTCGGGCTCTTGGGGATGGCAGTCGGCGCGAAGAAGCTGTCGGATGATGCGTCGGGGCTGAACGAGTCGATCAACGCGACGAACGTCGTCTTCGGGGACGCGGCGAAGAAGCTGCAGGACTTTTCCAAGATCGCCGCGACTGAGGCGGGGCTGTCGATGCGCGACTTCAACGAGCTCGTGACACCGGTCGGGGCGGCGCTGCAGAACGTCGGCTTCTCGGCGGATGAGGCGGCGGACGCGTCGGTGTCGCTCGCGAAGCGTGCCGCCGACATGGCGAGCGTTTTCAACGTGGACGTGTCGGAAGCGTTGTCGGCGATCCAGTCCGGTCTGCGTGGCGAGGCTGACCCGCTGGAACGGTTCGGTGTCGGCCTTTCGGATGCGGCGGTGAAGGCGCAGGCGATGACGATGGGACTCGCGAAGTCCGAAGCGGCGCTCACCGCGAACGACAAGGCGCAGGCGCGGCTGGCGCTGCTGATGAAGCAGACAGACCGGGTTGCCGGAGACTTCAAGAACACGTCGGATCAGCTTGCGAACTCGCAGCGGATCAACGCGGCTGAGGCGGAGAACCAGCGGGCGAAGTTCGGTCAGGGGCTGCTGCCGGTGATGGAGAAGCTCCAAGGCGTGCAGAGAAGCCTGACGACGTTTATGGGTGAGCATTCGACTGCGACGACGGTTGGAACGCTAGCGATTGCTGGTCTAGCTGCGGCCGTGATCGCCGTCAACGCCGCCATGAAGGTCGCGACAGCGACAACGGCCGTTTTCACGACCGCCCAAAGGCTTCTGAACACGGCGGTTGGCGCCAATCCGTTCGTTCGGGCAGCGATCGTCTTGGCCGCGCTCGTCGCAGGTCTGATCGTCGCCTACCAGACGTCGGAGACGTTCAGGAACATCGTCACCGGTGTCTTCAACGCGGTCAGGGACACGGTCGCGACCGTCATCAGCGCGATCCTCACCGGGGTAGACAAGTTCCTCGCCGGACTACAGATGATGGCGCAGGGCGCGTCGAAGCTGCCGTTCGTCGGTGACAAGTTCAAGGGGGTCGCGGAGGCGGTCGGGAACGCCCGCGAAAAGGTGCAGGGTCTTCAGTCGGCAATCAACGGGCTGAAGTCGAAGGACATCACCGTCACGACGACGATCAACACGATCCGGCACGAGCAGACGATCTCCGGTGGTGCCCGCGGCGGACGTGCTCACGGCGGACCCGTCTCGCGGGGCGTCCCTTACTACGTCGGCGAGGAGGGCAAGGAACTATTCGTCCCGAACACGAACGGGCAGATCATCCCGAACGGCGGACGTGGTGGCGGCAGCGGCGGTGGCGCGCCGCCCGTGATTGTGAACGTCTACGGCTGGGTCGGCACCGATCAGGACATCGCGCGCAAGATCATCACAGAGCTAAACCGCTACGGCAATCGTGGTGGCGCCCTCACGGTGGGGAGCGCGTGAGCGTCACCGTCGGCCCGAACTGCCCGGAGCTCGTCTTCGAGATCGACTTCGACACCGATCCGGGTGCCACGCCGCGCACGTACACGGACGTGTCGAGCGATGTGCGCGCCCTCTCCTACATCCGTGGCGGACGAGCGCACGAGCTTCAACGCTCCGACGCCGGGTCGCTGACCGCCGTGCTGGACAACCGGTCAGGCGACTATGACCCGACGAACGCGCTCGGCGCCTACTACCCGGGTGTGAAGCGGATGCGCTGGTGCCGCGTGAAAGCCGTGTGGGCCACGGTCACCTACATCCGGTGGACAGGCCTGATTGAGTCGTGGCGGCAGGAATGGCCTTCCGGCGGGACGGACGCGACCGTGACCGTCCGCGCCGTGGACGCGTTCAAGGTGCTCAACCTCTATGACCTGGACGGGCTCTCGTACGCGTTGCAGACGACCGATGTGCGTGTGGCAGCGGTCTGTGCGAGCGTCGGTCTTCCCTCCACCGTGGACACCGACGCGGCCACCACAATTGTTGAGTCAGGCACGTTCGCGGCCGACACGATGGCGCTCTCGCATCTCCTCGCGATCGAGGAGTCAGAGAACGGGCTGCTGTACGCGGGCTCGGACGGAACGATCGTGTTCCAGGGCCGCTACTACCGGCTGCTGAACTCGAGCACGTCGAAGGGCACGATCGGTGACGCGGCCGGGGAGATCCCCTACCGGACAGGGGAGCTCGACCTTGACGACGCCGACCTGTGGGACAGTGCGGCGGTCACACCTTCCGGTGGCACCCCGGAAACAGCGACTGATTCGGCGTCGATTGCCGCGCATTATGAGCGCACGCTGAACCGGGGTATCCTCGCCGCGTCGCAGACGGAGGCGTTGTCGGCCGCCCAGTTTCTCGTTGAACGGTACGCGGATCAGGCGCCGCGGATCCCGCAGGTTGAGCTGGTCGGGCAGGCGGACACGTCGAAGTGGCCGGTCATCCTCGCCGCCGTGAACAGCGACCGGTTCACATGGCACCGCTCCGCTGTGGCGGACATCGAGCAGGACGTGTTCGTGGAGCGCGTCTCCGATGTGGTTGTGCCTGGTACGGAGTGGCGTGTCGCGTTTGAGCTTTCCCCGGCGGCGGATCAGGCCGGATGGGTTCTCGGTGATCCCACCTACAGCCTTCTTGGTGAGACGACGGTCTTGGTCTACTGATGATGGAGGTGGTGTTGGATGGCGTGGCCGACTGATCTTGGCGCAACCGGCGAGCTGATCTCAGCTGCTCAGTTCAACCGGCTTCCGATGCTGCTCGCGGACACGACGGTTGCCGGGTCGGTGGCGGCGTCGATTGACTTCACGTCGATCCCCGCGCACTGGTCGCATTTGCGGATCGACGTGTGCGCGCGGGGGGACACGGCCGCGACGAGCGTGAACCTGCTCGTGCGCTTCAACGCTGACAGCACCGGCCAGTACGACTACCAGTACATTCGGGTGCAGAACGCGACGGTTGACGGTTCCGCGTCGCTCGCGCAGACCGCGATCATCACGGGTGATGTTCCCGCGGCGAGCGCGCCCGCCAGCTCGTTCGGCCCGTGCGTCATCGACATTTCCGACTACGCGGACGGCAGCAACCATCAGGTGCTGCTCTTCCAGACCTTCCGTAAGCGGGACACCGCGGCCGGGGACCTCGGGTACATCGCGGGAGGTGGACTGTGGAGGATCACAACCGCCGTCAGCCGGGTCACGTTGTCACCGGCGGCCGGGAACTTCGCGATCGGCAGCCGCGCAAGCCTGTACGGGATGGGGAGGGTCTGAGCATGGCCGACCGTCTTGAAGTCAACGTGGCCGCGCAACTCGCGAAAGGACTACTCGCCGAAGCGCGTGCGCTCGAACAGATCGGTGACGCGCTCTCGCGACGGCGGGCGCAGGCGATCCGTCATCAGGCGGAACGGCTGATGCTCGACCAGGGCATCACCGATCCCGACGTCGAGGCGGAACGGATGGTGACGCTGACCGTCGCGGAGAACACGCAGGCGGGCACCGACGAGTCCACAGCGGCCACCGTGGCAGCAGCCACCGCCGTCGTGGACGCGAACGAGAAGACGATCCGGGACGCGATCAACGCACGACTCGCCGGTCTCCGGGCCGCACGAGACGCGATCGCCGCCGGCACGATCTTCGCGTCGCTCACCGTGAACGAGCGGAAAGTCATCGACGCGCTCGTCAGGGACGACATCGGGATCGCCCGGCTGCTACTCCGGAAGCTCGACTCGACCGACTGAATGGCTGTGACCGTGCGTAAACGCCTACTCCTGCAGGCCGGTCATGTCGCGCCCCGAGAGCCCGGCTTCCCGGCGGTAGGGACGGACGGGGAGCAAGAGCTCGTGTCCGCGATCCAGTCCAGGCTCGGGAAGCTGCTCGCCGCCGATCTTCGGTTTGACGTGACGCTCTGCCCGGGCGCTATCCCTGACAACTGGAACGGGGATCTGTTCCTCTCGTTGCACGCGGACGGGTCGCGTTACCGGCAGTCGTCGGGGTTCAGCTTCGGCTTCCCGCCCGGCTGCTCGGAGTGTAAGCGGCTGGCGGACACGTTCGCCGCCTGGTACGTGCAGATCCCCGGTGCGCCGAACCGTCGGCGGGATAACTACACGACGGCGTTGAGCGGCTACTACGGGTGGCGACGCACGTTCGCCCCCGCGAAGCTGCTGGTGGAGCATGGGTTCCTGACGAACCCGGGTGAGCGCGCGTGGCTGCTCGGGAACGTCCAGCAGATCGCGCAGGCTCATTATGAGGCTGTTCTGCATTACTTCCGGTTGGAGTGGCCGGAGTCGCCCGCGCGGAACCGGAAGCGGCTGAAGGTGCTGCGCTCGTGGATCGTGAAGCGCCGCAAGGCCGGATGGGGCTGGGGGCGGTTAAAGCGGACGCACAATTGGAAGGAATGGCGTCGGAGAGGGGGCCGCTAGCTCCATGGCGAGCATAGACGGCAACGGCAACTTCCATGATGAGAGGGGGCTGTTCGTCACGCTCCGCGACTTCGTGGATCGCATCTTCGAGGAGAAGGAGAAGCTCGCCACGTCGCAGCGGGAAACGCTTGAGAGCGCTCTGGTTGAGGCTCGCAACACGACCGCTGATGCGATGAGGGAGGCGAAGAACTCGGTTGAGGCGAGGCTGGTCGAGGCGAAGAACGCGGCGGATGCTGTGCAGGCGAGCCTCGTGTCACGG
>JANLGX010000366.1 GCA_024654005.1 Gemmatimonadaceae bacterium
AACACTTGCAGGAGCCACGAGGGCCGTGTGAGGCCCTGGTAGGTGACGATGGTCTGCTGCTGCTGCTCTGTCATGCTGTCCACTCCGATGCTGGCGCTACCTGAATGCCTTGAATCTGCAAGGTCGAACGTCCCCCGGTGTGCCGGTCTGTGTTCACCAACGCCTCGGTCACGGTCAGGAACAGCACCTTCGGATACAACACTCCCCGGTGGTCCACCATCGCCCGCGTCCCCGCCGAGGAGGCCGCACCTTCCGCTACCTCTTGGATGCTCGTCCCCGTCGCGCCGATCAGGTCGCCGAGGTCCTTCGCGCTCAATCCGTCCTCCACCTCCACGGTGAAGGTGACCTGCCGCAGCGTCCCCGTGGCAGGCCGCACGGCGAAGGCCAAGCCGGAAGAGAGGAGGATGGGACACCCGGTCGTCGCGCTGTTCACGATGCGCAGCTGCCGCGCTAAGAGCCGCGAGGTGAGGCCCGGAGGATATTGCAAGATGCCCGTGTCATAGAGCCGCGAGGAGTCCACGCCATGGTCGTCCGCGATGCGCCGGTAGCCCTGCCCGTCTAGCGTGTCGTAGAGCGATTCCACGTAGTCGCTGGTGCTCCGTTCCACGAAGGTGATCGCCTCAGAGAGCCACGCCTTCGGATGCACCTGGAAGTTCCCGTGCGCCGTCGGGTAGAACAACTGGCCCTCGTTGCTGATGTCGTAGAGGTAGTTCGGATCGCTCGCCGGGTTGAAGAAGCGGGAGAGCCGGATGCGGCCAACGTCGTTGCTCGTGGTCGTGAAGAAGAGCTGGGGATTGCTGGTCGGACCCGGATCGTAGACCACGAGCTGCTGGATGGTCTGCGTCCCGTCGCCCAGCTTCGCCAGCGAGCCGTGCCACTGCTTCGCCGTCGGGTTACTCGATTTCAAGAGGCGGTACCCGCCCGTCGCGCTCAGTGCTGCGTAGAGCACGTGCCGGTCGCCCGCCACCGCCACCACGCGCCCGGCTCCCCACGGGAAGTCCCACTCGTCCAACGCCTCCGGCCCGATGCTGGTGTACACCGTGAAGCCGCTGTTGAAGCTGCCCTGAACCGCCATCAGGCGCCCGGCAAAGGGGATGTACGTGGTCCCCTTCCAGTGCTCCGAGCCCACGCCGTTCGCCGCGTTTGGATTTTCGCCCCAGAGCTGCTGGATGGTCACCGGCACCGCCAGCACGTCCACTGCCCAGAAGGAGTCCGTCTTGGTGACGATCAGCACATCGCCCATCCGGTTCAGGCTCGTCACCGGGGTGGTGACGTCCCCCAGCGGGATCGCCTCCAGCCAGTTGCTGCCATCGTAGGAAAGTTGGATCGCGCCCGTGTTGTAGATGTCGCGCACCAGCACGTCGCTCACCACGCGAAATCGGCTGCTCCAGCGATAGGAGTCCGCGGTGAACGTACTGCCGTCCGTGGTCGTGGCGAAGAGGTTCGTCCCGTCATCCGCTCCGACGAACGCCCGGGAGACGGCCTGCTTGGTGAACACGTCGAAGACGAGATCAGCCGTTCGCGCGGTCCACGAGTTGCCCCCATCCGTCGAGTAGGCCGTGTTGCCCCGGGTGTAGGTGTTCACCGTGCTCTGCGTCCACGCGATAGTGGTGGCCGCAGCGGCTCCGGCCACGTCCAGCGTGATCCAGTAGGGCGTGTCCTGCTCGATGGGGATGATGTCGTCGTCGTCAAACTCGAAGACCACCGTCTCCGCGCTGGTGTCCACGCTCGACGCGAGCTGGGTCGCCGTGGTCAGCACCTCGCCCGGCTTCCCGTTGTAGTCGGCACGCAGGCTCAGCACGATGTCCCCGGTGATCGTGCCCGACCGGGTGAGGTTCACCGTCACCTTGGAGAGGAAACGCACCCCGCTTTCCGACATGCGGAACTGCTGCGCCTCGATGTGGTCCGGGTCATTGATCGTCACCGTGGCGCCGGTGGTGCTCATGCTCTCCACGGACGCCTCGCTGGCGAGCTTGTAGAAGACGTCAGAGCCGCCATTCACACCGCCCGAGCCGAGGTCGCGCACCTGCGTCAGTGCGTCCGTGCCACTGTTCCACGAGGCGATGATGCGGCCCAGGTTCAAGTAGAGCGTGCTGGCCAGCACCCACCAGCCGGAGAGCGTGCCGCTGTTGGCCGGAGCCGTAAGCGTGGTGACTTTTGGCCCCTTCTGAATCTGCCCCTCCACCGAGGGATCGATCCACTCCCCGTAGTAGTAGCGGGTAAAGGCCGCGTTATCGCGGGGCACCTGCAATTTTTTTCCGAGTCCGCCCGAGAGGTCCGCCTGCGCGTAGATGCCGGACACGCGGGGCAGGAAGTTCGCATAGCTCGCCTCGCCCACCTGCACCGCGGGCTGGATGGGGTCGAGCGTCTCCGCCTTCCAGATGGGGTGATTCTGCTGGTCAACCGCGAGCCGCAGGGGAATCATCTGCCCCCGCGCATCCGTGATCTGGACCTGGTACTGACTCATGCGAAGTCCACTGCGCGGATGGTCGTCGGCTCCAGCGGCATGTAGCGCGGGCGCAGTTGCAATAGCTCGTCCGAGACACGCCGGATCAGGGCAGACCAGTACGCGCGATCCGCACCCGGCTGGATGGAACGCTGGCGGGCGAACTCGAAGAGCGCCTCCCACGCGATCCAGTCGCGGTAGATCGCGTCCACCGTGCTCGCATCCGTGGTGAAGGCGGTCAACGCGCTCTGGTGCTCCACGAAGTAGTAGGTACCCGTCGCCACGTCCACGGAGGCCCCGCTGTCGTGCGCTGCCGCCGTCGAGTTCTCCACGCCGCGCGTGCAGCCGGTGAAGGTGGTTGCCGTGGTGCCGGTGTAGTCGATCAGTTCGTTGTCGATCACCAGCCGGCCCGCATCCGAAAAGTCGTAGCCCGGGCTCGGCACGTCCGCCGTGGCGGCCACGGTGATGGTCGTGGCCGCGTCGTTCAGGGCCCCGTTCAGGGTCGTCGTCGGGGAGATCAGCAGCGGGGCGTCGAAGCGGAGGTGCGTCGTCGGCGTGGAGTTGCCCGCCCGCCGATCCACCCGCCAGCCCTGCACCCGCGCCTCGCGGTAATCGCCGCCCACCACGTTGTTCATGCGGCGCATCCAGACGGCCCGGATGTCGGCCTCGGCATCGGCAATGGTGGTCACGGCGTA
This sequence comes from Gemmatimonadaceae bacterium, assembly GCA_024654005.1. Lineage (GTDB taxonomy): Bacteria > Gemmatimonadota > Gemmatimonadetes > Gemmatimonadales > Gemmatimonadaceae > JACDCY01. The sequence continues at coordinate 3,142 of JANLGX010000366.1, forward strand.
GCGGCGTTGCAGGTGCTCCACAGAGAGCCTGGTCTGGGTTTTCGGCCGGAGGCTACGCAGCACGTCGTTGAAGAGGTCCGTCAGCGGCTGCCCACCGTAGATGGAGGATCCCCAGAGCTCGTAGGCATCCGTGTTCGCCACAGACGCGCTGAATGCGCGGCTCGGGCGAATCGTGCCGGCCTCACGGTTGATGTCTACCACCTGCCGCAGGTCCCCGTCCGCGCTGCCGCTGGTAATGCGCAGCTGCCGCCGAGTCGTCGAGGCGGGGAAGTCGTCGGTGGCGAGGTTGATGAGCGTCGAATCTGTCAGGTAGCCTGCCGCTCCTCCAGTGGCCGTGCTCGTCCACTGGAGGCCCTGATGCCGCCAGAAGTCCCCTTTGAGCGTGAGGAGCGTTGTCGTAGCCACTTACTCGATCACCTTCACCGGCGCCTTGCCGTACTGCCAGCGGCCCGAGCGCTTGGCCGCCTTCACGGGCTCCCTGCGCTGCACGGGCGGCTGCACGTTTTCTTGCTTTGGTGCTTCTTTCTTCGCTGCCATCACAGCCTCTCTTTCGCATTCATAACGCGAGCTCCACCCGCTGGAGTCCCACGTCCGTCAGTACCTGTTCAGGAGTCCACGTCGCCCCGTCATAGAGTTTGCTGCCACTCGTGTTGGCGTAGCGCGCACTGCCCGACGGGTTTTCCACCGCGCTGAACTGCGCAAGGATGGCGTCCCACGTTGCCTGCGTCATCCACGTCCCGCACCAGTAATACGAGGCTGGCTCGGCTCCATCCGCCGAGAGCGGCACGGTGAACGTCTCCTCGCCCCCCGTCGGGTCCCACTGCAATGCGGCCTGATTCATGTCCGCCTGCTGCACGGCGGGAATCACGACGATGGCGTAGCGGTACTGCGGCGTCATACTCCAAGTCCTAGCGCATGTGCACGGTTCATGAACCGCTCCGCCTGCTGGATTTCCGCGCTAGAGAGCACGCGGTCGTAGATGAGTAGCCCGTAGTAGGTGCCGCCGGGGTAAAAGGCGGCATCCGGCCGCGCCCCGATTGATAATCCATCGGTCCCGGTATCAGCGCCGACCGAACCTACCTGCGTGACCACGAATGCGTTGCCGTTGAGTCGTTGCGCGATTTTCGTACCCGTGCCCCCCGAGGTCTGGCTCGCTATAAACGGCGAGCGAATCAGGGTGCGCTGATCGGAAATGCTAGCGTTGTTATTGGCGATGCTGCCGTCGGAGTAGACAAAGAATGCCGAGACGATCCACGCTAGCTCCGCGAAGTACACGGCCACAGCAGTCCTGAATACGACGGGAGCTATGCCATTGGCCGAGGCTCCAGCCTTGCCCGCGACAATGATGGTACGTGCGGCACCGGCCGCAACGGGACTAGCGGCGCCCTGTAGGAGATCGTCTATGGCATCCCAGACCACGCACCAGCGCGTGCCGTCGTGCTGGAGGATCGGCTGCTTGCTGCCCGTCGCCTGCGCGGGGCTGTTGCCCTGCCCGCTCAGGTCGGTCCACTGGTCGAGCGCGGCGGTGTCGGCTTTCGCTAATCCACGGGCTACGGCCTCATCGGCCGCAGAGAGCCATAGGACGAGGCCGGGCTCGCGCTGCGGAGTCCAGTGAGGCTTTTCGAGTATTCCCCGCCTCAGTAGCAGTCCCGTCATACCGCTAGTCCTGCATCAGGTACAGAATGACGGTCAGGTCACTCGTGGTCGCGTAGGTTGGCGTGCTGCGGTTTACGAGTTGCCCGTAGAGGTTGACGCTCCCGGTGACGTGGATGGGCAGGTTCACCCCCGTCACTGTGGCGATGCTGCTGTCGTTGAAGTCTGCGTAGTCCGCCGCCGCAATCTGCACATGCCCGATCACGTGAGCGAGATCAGCATCCGTGGGGTCGAACGCCGCATTATCGGTAGTGGGCGTGAACGTCTGATTGAACAGCACGAGATCGAATTGGGCGTCCTGCTTCGCAAGATCCAGTATGGTCACGCCCAAAAGCAGCGCGGTCAGATTCTCCTGCCGCGTCGCCCCCTCGAACGTCAGCAGGCCGCCCAGCGCATCGCCAGCGGCATAGGCGCCCGCGGTGATTGTCGGCGTCTGGGAAATCTGCTTCTGGAGCGCGGTGACGATGGCCATGTCAGCCTCCTTCGCCGGCCTTGGCCTGCTGCTTCGCCAGACGCGCGGCCTTCAACATCTCGCCCTGCGCCTTCCGCTCCTCCGGCGTCCACTCGCGCTTCTTGGGCTTCTCAGGCGCTGCCTCGGCCTGCACCTGCGCGGTTCCGATGCTCAACAAGCGCTCTTGGAAGCGCTGCTCCCGCTCCTCGCGGGCCGTGGCCTTGCGTTCCTCCGCCATCTCCCACGCGGTCTTGTGCCGGTACTGGAAGTGTCGGCGTGCCTCCATCGGGGAGCGCATCTTCTTCGTGCAAACCTTGATGCCCTGCTCGTCCATCCAGCCCTCGCGCACGTCCGGATGCAACGCGCAGTGATAGGCGGGCTTCACGGGCTTCGCGGCCCGGCGCGGGTCGGTGGTGAAGGCGCGTTTCCCGTCCTCGGTCCGCTTGCTCAGCTGGGTGCGCAGCATGTTCCGGTTTACGGGTTTGCACACGCCGTCAGAGATGCGATAGACGTTCACCCAGCCGGCATCCGACTGGTCGGTGATCTTGGAGGGCAAGGCGCCCTCATCATCCGCGGGGGTTAGGTTCTGTCCCTTCGCATTGGCGTTGGGACCATCCGCTCGTTCCAGTGCCATCACTTCGTCGAGTACGCTCAGGTCGGTTGCCATCAGTTCCTTTCCACGCGCATGTGCTGCCCAAAGACGGATCCTCGGGCGCGCTGTCTATCGAGGCTTTCCAGCAGTCGCTTCTTGAGGTCGGTGGGCTCGTGCTGCGGCCCCTTCATGAAGCCGTTGCGGTGGGTCTCCGCCATCTCCTGCATCTCGCCCACGGTGTGCTCGATCCAGATACGCTTGGTCGTCCGGTCGATCACCCCGCCCGGCATGGCGAACTGCTCCACGCCCTTCCACTTCGAGGCCGGGCCCAGGTCCACCACGTGCTCCGCCAGCCGGTCACCACGGATCACGAGGAGCCGTTGGTAGCGGTGAAATCCCCTATTGCCGGGCGACTGCATGTGTCGCTCGTCCAGCCGGTAGCAGGGCTCGTCCGGCGAGATCACTAGTGCCACGGGCATCACCGAGTTGGCCATCGCAGCTCCCATGAGGCTGCCCATTGCAGCCAGTTGCCATTGAGTCCTAGGACGTGACGAACGCCGGGGTCTGGGTAGGCGCATTCGATCCGGTGTCCCGCCCACACCGCTGGCACCCATCGGTAGGGCTGCCATTCTCCGGTTCGTTCGTTCCGGTGCCAGTAGCCCCACTCCGAACGCAACCTCATCGTCACCGATCCAGCCATCGCTGCCTCCGCTTCCGCTTCATCTCTTGGCTCTTGGGGAGGCTCGCCCGAAGCGCCTTGAGCTGCGCCCGGTCCTGCTCCACGGTCTGCCAGAAGTCCTCCTGTCGTTGGGAGAACTGGTCGAAGTTCTCCCCCGGCCGCTTCGGCTCCAGATACCTAACCGGCATGAACCGCCTCCGCCTCTACGTGCCCGTTGGTCTGCTCGCGGCCGGGGAGCAGGATGCCCTCCTTCTTCTCGATCGCGTCCCACTCGGGCAGCAGCGCATCCTCTTGGACGTGCTTGGCCTTGCGCGCCTTGGCGTAGATGTTCAGGTCGCCCTCGCCATCGCCGGTGGTCACCTCGATCTCCTCGAAGATGTCCAGATGCTCCAAGAGGAGCTGCATCCGCCTCGGGGTGAAGCCGTTGTGGTGCAGGTCCCGTTCGTCCCGCTGCGCACCGTACACCTGCCAGAAGGGGTAGGGATCGGGCCGCACGACGCCCTCTTCCATGAGGATGATGTTCCGCATGGCGGTCAGGACGTTGGGCACCGACAGGCGAATCTCACCGCCCACCCGGAGGATGCGCGCCCACTCGCCAAGCACCTTGAATACGTCCTTGCGGCCGAAGTGCTCCAAGACGTGCCGCGCGTGCACCACGTCAAAGCTCTGGTCCGGCACGGGCAGCCGTCTAACGTCGCATCGGTAGTCAGGCTGTGCCTTCTCATCGGCGTCGAAGCGAACCACTTTCACGCGGTCGGGGCGGCCGAAGTAGGGCGAGTTGAAGCCCGCCCCGATGTCCGCCAGCTTCACCAGTGGAGCCGCGTCGGTCTCCGCCTCGGGCAGTTCCGGCTCGGGCGCCCCGTACTGGGGCATATCGGTCGTCAGGGCGAACTGCGTACCGCTGTTGCGATCCTCGTGGATGCACTGCACCAGCGTGTCGCAGTAGAGCTTGATGCCCTGCTTGCGCGCCCTCGTGTAGAAGTAGAAGTCCTCCGTCGCCAGCATCGGCACGACTTCCTCGGGCTCGTCCTCCCACGTCCAGGTCGTCGAGAACCAGGTGGGACCGAGCGCCTTGATCTCCGGTGAGAGCCGGATTAGCAGGCAGTCGCAGCCCGCGAAGTCCACCTCGAAATACTCCCCGTACTTCCAGTCGAGGTAGGGTCCCCGCTGCATCCCGCGCCAGATGTAGGGTTGCGTGGGCCACTGCTTAGTCCAGTAGACTCCCGTCGCCAGATGCAGCGTGGGATCGTCCCACATGCGTTGGAGGAGCCGGATCAGCGCGTCTCCCTGCGGAAGCACGTCGTCTCCCAGCATGAAGAGGTAATCGCAGCCATTGGCGATGGCCGACTCCATGAGGCCGTTGCGCGCCTCGGCGATGGGCTGTCCCACGGCCGGGGCAAGCTCCATCATGTTCGAGCCCAGCGGCCCGTTCAGATGCCGGTACGCCTGCGCCCAGCCGATGGAGACCTTGCCCCAGGTGGGTATCCCGAACGCGATCAGCGGGTTGATCTTCCCCATGCCTAGAGCGCCTCGTAGGCGATTTCGATGATGTTGTCGGCCATGTCGGTCCCTTCAGCGGTCTCCGCGCCCACAGTCAGATGCGAGGCGAGAACGACGGCTCCGGCGGGCATGGTGTTATCTGTGGTCACCGCGAAGGCGCGGGACACCTTGGACGCGGCCGATGCGGTGGCATTGAGGCTTGCCACGATGGTCGTCCCCGAGCCCGCGCCGGTGACATTGGCGATGAGGTTCATCCTTCGGTAGCTCGTGCTGGTCGTGGCGGTGCCCTTGGTCACATCCGAGCCGGAGATGTTCACCCGCCACGCGGAGAGCACCTTGATGTTGCCGGGGGCCACGAAGACGGGATCGGGCAGAATGGCCCCGGCGCCGTTGGAGGCGACCGACGCGGCCGAGCCGATGCGGGCCACCTTCACGCGCTGCGCCTGCACGACGCCGTTGTACTGGGCCACCCCATTGCTGATGAAGGTGGTACTGCCGTCGGTGACGGTGAAGCCGCTGGCGTCGAGGTGCCCCACCTTCGTGCCGTTGTAGTAGAACTCCAGCCGGCTATTGTCAGGATCGAGACGCCAGCCGCTGAGTGTGCTTGTCCTGGACATGGGTTCCTCCTATGCCGCTGGGCGGCACCTGAATAGGAGGCGAGGGGCGGGCAACCGCCCCGTCCTCACTAGTTCGCGCTCCAGTCGCGGTTGCCGTGCCCGCCGAAGTAGTCCGCTTCGAGGACCTCGGCTCCACCGGCGCGGTTCTCGACCAGCGCCACCGCGTGGAAGTTGTCGGTCGTGCCCAGCGCGGTCGTGTTCTCCGCCACGAGCTCCATCCGCTGCTTGTCGCTCGCGCCGCCGTCGTAGCCACCGAAGTAGATGCGGCCCTTGCCGTTCTCAGCGATCTCGACGCGCACGATGTACCAGCGATCCGCGGTGAGGATGGTCTTCGAGGAGTAGACGCCGAGCGCGCCGGTGATCTGGATACCGTCCGCGTCGCCCACCGTGCCGTTCTTGTCCTTGGTGGCGATTGCCGCGCCACCATCCCCGGCCACCGCGAACAGCTCCAAGATGGTCGAGTCGCTGTCGAACATCACGCCCAGCATCCCGCCCGAGCCGGTGTAGGTCGTGGTCGCCGTGGCCCGCTTGGAGGGCATCACCGGGGTATCGAGCGCCAGCGTCTCGGTGAAGCCAGCCCAGAACGCGGCGTTGGTGGCGGCAAGGTCGGCCAGCTTGAAGCGCACCGTCATCTGGATGCCGCCCTGCGCCGGCTGGAACACCCCCGCCACGAGCGCGTGGTTGTCGTTGTCGCCGGTATCGGTGGTGATGTGGATGACGCCGCCGGGCTCGTCCGCGAGGTACGTGTACGAGCCCTCGTTGACGCCGATCAGCGCCACACCTCCGCCAAGGTCATCGCCCTCCGCCGCCGGCACGTGCGTGGAAATCATGCCGGTGAAGTCATTCCAGAAGTTGATATCGCTCTTTTCGCCCTGAGGCATTGGTCTTCTCCTTACGGCTTGCTTATCTCGACTTAGGAGCCGGGCGCCGTCGCGTCGCTGGTCACCGCGTACATCCCGACCCCGGTCGTGTTCGCGCCCAGCCGCTCGCCGTAGGCCCACTCGGCGGTGATGTACACCACGTTCGAGCCGCCGCCGATCTCCGCGCGGCGGACCACCTCCGTCTTCGGCGTCAGGCCCTCGACGAGCACCAGCGCCCTCTTCGCGAACACGCCACCCACGGCGTCGTCCGAGCCGTCGATGGTGATGTTGTCGTCAACGTAGATCTGCACCTTGTTCACGGTGACGCCATCGGGTCCCTCTTTCAGGACCCGCGCGGTGACACCCTCAGGAATGACGTAGGTGCCGATGCCGGCGGTGATCTCGTTCCAGATGTCGTTGAGCTGGTAGCCGTGGAACACCGCGTACACGGGTCCGTCGAAGGGCTCCGTGGCATTGCTCCGCACCCGCACGGCGCTGTCGTTGATCACGGAGGTGGTCAGCGTGCTGCCCGCGCTGCCCATGTCGGTCGTCGCGGTCGCGAGCGCCGAGAGACCTTCCTGGTCCTTGAGGCGCACGACCGCGTCCATGGCGAGCTCGCCCATCTGGGCGATGCCCTTCTTGTCGATGCGCCGCATCACGCGGTCGCTCACCACGGTGGCGATCTGCGACATGGATGGCGTGATGCTCCATTCCGAGTCGCTGAACTGCTGATAGTTCTCGTTGATCGTCTGCTCGGTGATCTTCTGCGCGGTGAGCTTGTCGTAGACCAGTTCGGTCCAGTCGAGGCCCGTGTTGTCCGCCAGCCGGTGGACCTCCACGAGCTGCGTCATCACGCCCTTGTACTCGTTGACCGAACGCGCCTCGGCCTTGATGTCCGGGATGGACTCCGTCAGCGCATCGGTCGTGGTCTTTCCTGTAGCCATGATCTATCTCCGGTCGTGGCGTCAGGCCCGCCCGGCTTTGGCCTTCTCGTACTGCTCGCGGGTGATCCGCGTGCTGCCCTCGCCGTAGAGCCTGACGATGTCGTTGTCACTCAGTGATCCGCCTCCGGCGTTCCCGTTCAGGACCTGGGGCACGTCGCGCAGCGCCTTCGCCGTCTCATCGGTGGCGATAGCTTTCGCCATGTCGAGCGATTGCTTCTTCGCCTTCTCGTCGGCACGTGCGTCGATCTCGCGTTCCAGACCTTGGTCGAGCACCCAACGTGCGAACTCGGTTGGCCCCAGCTTCGTGATCTGCTGGTCCAACTCTGCCTTGTGGTGCTTGTACAGGAACTCGTATTCCCGCTCTTGGGTGAGCCATCGCATACCGCCCTCGGCATCCGTGCTCAGCAGCGTGACGTTGCGAGCGGCACGCTCTTGGGGAGTGAAGTCGGCATCGTCGGCGAAGTCCGGCATCGAGCTGAACTTCTCAGCGAAGTTCAGGGCTCGGTCGGGATCGCCACGCGCCGCTGTGGCCTCCTCGCGCAGACGCTTCTGTTCGGCCCGCTCCTCGCGCTTCTTCAGGTCCCGGGCGAGCTTCCGCTGATACTCAGCGTTGATCTCCGGGTCTTGGAGCAGGTCATCGAAGCTCTTACGTTCCGGCTTGGCCGCCTCCTCTGATGCTGGCTGGTCCGAGGCGCCCGTCGTGTCCGTGGAAACCCCCGCGGTCTCGGTCTCCGTCCCACGAGGTTCGGCGTGGCTCGCCTCAGGCGAACTTGCCGGCTCTGGTGACGCGCTTTCGACCTTGGTTGTCTCGTCGGCCATATGCCCTCCAGATACAAAAAGGACCGGTCTCCCGGGTCCTTTGCAGGTCCCTGAAGCCGGTCCTCACTGGGTCCGTCGTCTTCTATTGTGCCTACACTATAACACGCTATGTTTCGATGCAGGCTACCGCGTAATGATCGTCACCTGCTTGCAATCGCGGCACCGGCGCTTGATATAGGTCCCCGGTCCCAGCCGTCCCTCGAAGATGAGCCTGCCACAGCCGCAATGGAAGCGTTCGGACTTCTCCTGCTCCTCTTTGCGCACTGTGCTTTCCGTCGTTGCCGCCACCTCAACCTCCACCCCGAGCCGCGCGCTTCCGAGCCGCGCGATCCTTCATAATCCGAAGCGTCTCCTGCGCCGCGCCTTGCCGGGACGCGCTTACCGCGCTCTGCACCTGCTTCTCGGTGAAGCCCTCGCGGGCCACCACACGCGCCAAGCGCTGCGCCACGAGCCGGTTCGTCTCCTGCTGGTAGTATTCCTGCTCCGTCCGATTCAGTGGGATACCGTCAATCGTGCCACCCACGGGGCCAATGCTGGTCTTTATGCCAGCCGCGTCGAGCTTGTCCTTGATCTCGGACGGGACCGTCTCGTTCTGCGATTTGCGGAGGCGTTCGCCCGTGTAGTTCCGCACGAACTGATGGGCAAGTCCGCCCACCACCGGCACGTCGCCTAGCGTGCCAACCTGTGATGTGTTCTCCGGCACGCCTGCGGCGACCTGCGTTGCCCCCAGCGCGGCTCCAGCCACGCCCGTGCCCACGTCGCGGATGGCGAACTCAACCTGCGAGGGACGTGCGTCGATCCCAAGTGCCGTCAGTCCCGCCGCGATGGTCTTGGAGATTTCAGAGGCGTGGTCATCCATGTACTTCGATGCGATGTGGCTCCCCCGGAAGAAGTCGTAGTTCGCCTCAAGTTGTGCCACCGTGGTGATGCCGGGAAGGCCGACCTGTCCGACAATCGAGCCCGGCGAGTCGCCCGAGATGGGAGAGGTGGACTGGAACATGTTCCAAAGCAGCATGCCTGCATCGGTTCCCTGTGCACCCATCGCCCGGCCCACCGCCTCGCGCGTCGCCAGCACGATCGGGGTGTACTCGCGGGTGGGAATCAGGATGTACTGCGGCACCCGATCTCCCTGCGCATTCACTGGCTGCTCGCCAGGCAGCATGAACACGATGCCGCGGTCCTTCTCCCACTGCGGCACGTCCTCGTAATCGATGGCCCGCTGCTTATCCGATCGGTTCCATCCCTCGGCGAACATCGTGGGCTGGGCGAGCGTCATGATCCCGGCGATGATGGCACCCCGGGGATTCGCCTTGTAGACACGTGTGGGTAGCGCCAGTCCCTGCATTCCGACGTTGAAGAACGGCACGATCTGATTGATCCACTTGGCGACGGTGCCGCCCTGCGCGAAGTCGATGGTCACCGAGCGTCCTGCAATAGTGGCCTGCACCGGCCCCTTGCCCTGCCGCTCGGCGAGCCGCATCGATGCCACGCGCGGGGCGAGCTCGATACGCTCACCAATGGCCTCTACCGGGGCGAGCGTCACAAGCTGCTTGAGGAGGCGCTTGGCATCCCCCGCGGTCTTGATTTCGAGCGCATTAGAACGGCCTAGTCTCGCCGCGATCTCTTGCGTATCCTTCGTCCGGCCCGAGTAGAAGCCGAACATCCCGCCGCCCTGCTTGAGGAATCGTGCCGTCTCCGCACCCGTGTAGGTGCCCGAGAGCAGGCCGCCGAACGTGTCGGCGTAGGCGCGGAACAGTTCCGCCGTGATGCGCGGCGCCATGAGCGGGTTGCCACCGTGGCGTGCAGTTTGGACGATGTAGTAGGTACCCGCATCCTTGAGGGCATTGCCTATGAGAAAGACCGGGTTGCGGGAGGTGGCGCCGGCCCGGAACGCGCTCATCACCTTGATCACGAACGCCGGAGCTTCGGGTAGGCTTGAAGCGCCCTTGAGCGCCATCCCCAGTTCCTTTGGCATCACGTACCGGATGCTCACCCCATTCACGAAGCCCGGCACCACTTCCTCATCAATCTTCTTGACGTAGGAGTCCGGCACGATGCGCACCTGCTCGGCCAGTAGGTCGTCCATGTTGACCCACTTGTCGAAGGCTTGGAAGGCTTCGTTGCGCCTCGCCATGCTTTCTGTCTGGACCGCGTTGCGCACGGTGGAGAGGATCGGATTCTCACGCGCCTTCGTGGTGCCCTCGATCGTATTCCGCCGAAATCCAGCGTCCGACAGGCCGAAGGTTCTGCCCGCCGGGATATTAGTAGGCTCTTTGAGGTAGTCCGTGATTCTAGTCGGCACGTAGTGCGGGTAGCGCTCCCGCAGCGCATCGAACGTCTTTTGATTGATGATGCCCGCGTCGAGACTTCGCTGGAGCAGGCTCTTGTTGAAGTCCCATACCTGCTGTGCCGTCTGCTTGATCTTGGCTACCTGCTCAGGCGAGCCTGTAGCCTCGTAGGTGCGAATGCCGTCCGCCGAGGACTGTGCGCTAAGCCCACCGGAGAAGGCGCGTTCGGCGGCTGCATCCGGTCCCGCCGTGTCGTGAACCATGTTCGCCGTGTCCACGTTATCCCAAAGGATGAGATAATCGCTTAGCTCCGGCTGGTCAGTGCCGACTTTTCGCAGCGCGGGGGCAAGTCCCTCCTGCAAGTTGATCTCGGCGGCCTTCTGCGCGTTCAGTCGCGTCATCTCCGTGGCCATCTCTGCCTCAGAGAGTGTCCGACCAGCCCGCTTCGCCACGCCCGCCTGAACTTTGGCGAGCCGGGCCGATTGGTCGAAGGCTGCTTCGTTGATGAGTGTGCCCAGGTCGGAGAGGCGCTGCCCGAGGTTCTTTGAGGGCAACTGCTCTCCCTTTCGCATCTCCTTCAACTTGTTCAAGGCTTCGGTGCCGCTTTGCAGGATCGCCTCAGTGCTTCTCGGTGCCGTGCCGGCCGCTTTCTCCAGCGCGTTCAGGTCCCCGGTTGGCCCGAGAGAAAGACCGGCGGCGAAGGTCCCGAGTGCCCCAGCCTGCTCCGGAGGTAGCTTGTCAAAGGTCTTGGCCGCCTCCTGAGCCGTCGCCTCGAAGGACGCCTGCTGCGGCTCCAGCACCGTGCCCACCGCGTTCTTGATCTGCTCCGCAGCCGGTTGGAACCTGCCCGCCACGTCCCCGATGGCCTTCGCCCGTTCACCCATCCCTGAGACAGCGCCACCTACCGCGTTGCCGGCGGCGTCCTTGAGGTTCGCCAGCCCGTCCTCAAAGGTCTTCATGGCCGAGCCGATCAGGTCCGTGCCCGAACTAGACGGCGCTGTAGCCTGCTGTTGTTGGGGCTGCGGCTGGTTCAGCGGCCGCCCGGCGATGCCGATGCCCGCACTCGCCGAGCCGCCGCCGCCAAAAAGCGCGTCGTAGTTCTGCCCCGCCCGTTCCGGACTGACACTGACCTGCCCGTGCTGCTGCGCGTAGGTGGCGAGCGCGGAACCCGTGAGGCCCTTCGCCATGCCGTCTCGGATGGCGTTGCCAAGGTACCCGTTCAGCGCCCACTTCACGGCCTCCAGCGGGTGCTGCTGCGCGTACTGAGCCGCCTGCTGAAGGCTCATGCCGAGATCGTGTGCAAAGTTGCCAAGCTGGCCCTGCCAGTAGAACTGCAGAGGACCGTAGGAGCCACCCCCTTTTAGGTCTCCCACGGCACCGCCCAGACCTCCCTCAGTCACGATGATGGCCTGTGTGACCTTCGCGCCTTCTTCCCCGAGGATGCCACGCCCGATCTGGCCGATCTGGTCGAGCATGGAGCCCGTGTCGCCACCCGTCCCCGCGCGCTGTCCCTGCCCAAGGTCCACCGTGGTGGGCGTCACCGCGCCTCGCACCGCCGAGCCCACGGCAGACGCGGCTGAGCCGACGTCCGAGGCGGCCTGCTGCACGCCGCTGGTGAGGTCGCTCGCCCCCTGCTCGAAGCGCTGGAGCGTCGAGCCGAACACGTCGTTCCCTTGCGGAGCACCGCTGGTGGCGTCCTTCACGCCCTGGTCGTAGCGCTGCCACACATCCCCAAAGAGGTCCTGAGACGGCTGCTGCTGAGGCTGGGCAGGTTGCGCGGGGGAAGCCACCGGCGCCACGGGTTGAGGCTGCTGTTGGGGCTGTGGCGCGGCCTCCGGGGTCGTGGCGGGCGTGGTCGTCGCCTGTCGTTCCGCGAGGAGCCGATCGATGGTCTGGTTGAACTCGTTCTGAATCGGCTCAATCACGTTGCCCGACGCGAACTTGCGGTAGAGGTCCTTGGGAAGGTAGGTGCCTGCCACGACCTACACGAACCTCACCGCGGCCACCCGCCGCGCTCGGAGCTGGCGTCGCTGGAGATCAGTGGCGTCTCGCTGATTCCGAATGTTCGCGGCGGCGATCATGCGTGAGAGCTGAAGCTGCTGCTCTTGGAAATCCTTCTGCATGGCCAGCTGCGCCTCCTGAATAGCCAGCTCCCGGTTCTTGCCGTCGATGAGCGCCTGTTGGTAGGCAGCCGCGGCTGCCTGCGTGGCACGTGCGATATCGAGCTGTCCGGACTGGATGCCCTGCTGGAACTCCTGTGCCTTCCGGGCATCGGCTTGGATCTGATTGATGTCGGCCTGGGCCTGCGCGTACTCCGCGTCAGACATGACGACGTTGTAGACGTTCCCGTCGGCTCCCACGATAGCGCGCTGGCTGGGTGTGCCGCCGGACTGCCCGGCTCCTTCGCCGGGCATGGTTCCCGGCGTGCGTCCGGAGTCGGAACCCGTTCCACCACCCACGAGATTCGGATTCTGCTCCGATACTCCCGCAGCGGGTGGGCGTCCTTGACTCCGGTCATATGCACTCGCCGGAGGTGTCGTCCAGTCTGCCGGCGTCACCCTGTCGCCTGCATTGGCCACGCTCTGCCAAGCAGCGAGGATGGCAGCGGAATTGCCCAGTGCGCTCTCCGGAATTCCCGCCGCCAGAAGCTCCTGTCGCATCTGCGCCTCGGTAATCGTTCCCCGTGCTGGCGAGCGGTACACGCCGGTGGGCGAGACGTCTACCGGAGGCAACCGTTCGGCAAGCCCCGCTGCTGGAGGGCTGCCCTGGGCGCGTTCATAGGCGCTCTGCTGCCTCAGACGTTCCTGCCTCTGCTCTTCCAGCATCCACGCCGGAGTCCTGCCTGGGTCTTCGCCACCACCGCCGCCACCGGAAGGCGCGGGTGGCGCAGCGGGACCCGGAGCGGCAGGGGCCGGCGGCGGGGGCGCACCACCACCACCTCCAGAGGATGCCGGGGCCGGAGCAGAGTAGGTGGGCGGCGGCGTGTAGGGAGCAGGCGCCGTGTAAACAGGCGGCGCCGGGGCCGATGCGGGAGGAGGCGTCCACGTAGGCTCCGCAGCGGGTGGCGTGGCCACCGGCGGAGGCGGCGTGTTGGGCGTCTTCTGAGCGTCGTATGGAACATAGGTCTGCGGAGGCGGAGAAGGATTCGGCTGGAGCCAGCCGCCCTTCCACGGCACTGCCTGCCCGGCGGCGTCGGCCCGAGCCTGTGCGGCCCGCGCGTCGGCATCCTCCTGCGCACGCCGTTCCGCATCTCGCTGGGCTAGGATGGCGTCAAGTGTAGGCATCGTGGTTCCTCCTGTCTATCCAGCTATCCGCTCTGGGTACCGGCTCCGACTTCGGTCGTATGCACTCACCGGAGGCGGTGCCCCACCAATCTGGCCAGCAGGGGGCGGAGCCTGTGCTGGCACTGCGCCATTCTGCCTCGAAGCGCCTATCACATCCGGCACCATGCTCGGGTCTAACTGACCGTTCGTCACCATCTGCTGCATGATGTTGCGCGCAACCTCAAGTGGTCGGAAGGCGAGTTTCGTCAAGGCGGGACTTGTCTGTGTCCCCGTCTGGAAGGACTGGTTCAGGATGTCCATTCCCTGCGCCGCAGTCTGCTTGAGTGCGCCAACCTGCTGGGTACCCGCAGTCAGTCCTTCGCTCGCCCGGTTCGCCCGCTCCTGCTCGGCCAGCGTCGCCTCGCTCACCTTCTGCTGCGCCTCGAAGTTCGGCTGCGTGCGGGCGTAATCGGCCTGCGCGCCCTGCTCCTTCAGCTTCGCCTGCAAGACGGCCAATGCCTCAGCACTCGCCTGCTGGGCCTTGAGCTTTGCTGCCTCGGGAAGCAGGATGCCGTTATCGACCTCCCACTGGAGTTTGGCGAGCTCGTTCTGTAGCGCTTCCCGCTGCTGCGTCACGATCTGCTCGATGCTGGTGGGTTCGCCGGGGAGGCCGGGAGCCGGCTTCCACGATTTGCTTTCCGGATCGTACTGGTACGTCTGTCCGTTGATGGTCTTGGTTTCGGGCGTTGGTCCTTGCTGGCCCGGCACGGGGACGACCTCGGCCTTAGGCTGCCCGGTCTTCGGATCAATCGTGATCGAGACGATATCCCCGCCCGGCACCTGCACGATGCGGGCAGCGTCGGGAGCCTGCTTGTCCACGAGGTTGAGGATCTGGATCGCGGTACTGATGTCCTCGGGAAGTAGCCCACTCTTCTGTGGATTGGCGAGGTACCTCTGAAGGGTGCCGTAGGCGATGCCCCGCATCTGTTCCGGCGTGAGCGGCTGACTGGGCTCGGATGTTGCCGGCGGCGCCGTCGTCTTGTCGCCGGAGTAGAACTTTATGTTGTCATGCAACCACTGTCCGAAGCGGTCAAAGACGTTCGGCTCGGCCATCGCTACCCTTTCCCCGTCCGGCGGTTATGCACGCCTTCTACGAATTTGACATACTCCACCGGTCCCATCTGCTGGAACAGTTCCTGCGCCGCCTCTGTGTCGGTGTAGGGCGCCCCGGTCTGCTGGTTCGTCTCCCCGGAGAAGAGCGTGGAGGGATGGTCGTACATCAGGTCCTCCTCCTGCGGAGAGAGCTTCTGGCTGTTGAAGGGCTGCACACCCTTCCCCATCGTCTCAAGGTATCCCTGAATCTTCTCCATCTCGGCGGTCATGAAGTCCGCCTGATTGTCGAACGGATTTGATCTGCTCATGGCGCCGCCGGATTCGATGGCGTGGGCCGCGTGAGGCCCTGCAACTGCGGCCCGCCTGGCAACGCGCCGCCACGCCTGCGGCCCCGTGGGCGTCCTGCCGCCGTGGGAGCCGGGAGCGCGATGCCGGGGTTATTCGTCGAGGACAGGTTGGGCGCACCGGCCAACGCGCCCAGGTTCGCGCCTCCCAACGTCGCACCGGCCGGGCCCTGCGCCTGCGGTGCGCCGCCAGCTCCAGCCGGACCGGCAAGACTCCCGTCCGGCATCCGCACGAGCGGCACACCCGTGTTGGGATCGACGGTGATACGTCCGTTCGCCTTTGCCTCCGCCTGGAGCTTCTTCAAGCCGAAGCGATCGATCACCTCCTGCTTCAATGCAGTGCGTATCTCGGGATCGGCGTAGACCTCGTCCCGGATGGACTTCATCTGCTCGTCCTCGGGATCGGAGAAGCCCGCCGCATCGAGGATGGAGGCCCAGCTGATCGGGGCTCCGGTGCTCTTCAGGTTGTTCAGGTGTCCGCTCAACGTGATGCGGTCCACCTCGCGATCGATGGAGACGCCCACCTGGTAGTAGTCGCCGATGGTCTTGGCGTCGAGCATCACCTTCGTCGATCCCTTGCGCCGGGAAGCCACCCCGCGGGCCACCTCCAGATTCAGGTAGATCGGTCCCGGCACCCGCTTCCGCACATGCTGGAGGTCCATCACCGCGAGGTCCTCCAGCAGCATCTCCGCCGAGGTGGCGATGGGGTTGATGATCGCCTTCGCCTGCACGCTGCTCTGCACCGTGTTGAAGCCAGAGGAGGCAGGGATACCCGAGAGCGTGGGCGGAATGAGGTCATTGATCTCATTCATCAGGAACTGCACGAACTCGTAGAAGTCCTTGTTCAGGCCGGGGTGGACGAAGGGCTCCACGTCCTTGTCGGGTCCGAAGTCCATGATCGTCCCGGACTTGAACTGGTAGGTCTGCACGGCCTTGCCGGTGCGGGTGTCGAGGAGCGCGGCAGTTCCCACGCCATCCTTGATGGTGTATTTCACCTTGAAGGAGGGGAAGCTGGCGAGATGAACGGAATTGTGTTGGTACGTCAGCAGGGTGTCGATCATGCGCAGCTGTGTGTCGATGAGGGCCAGCAGCGGCTCGCCATACTGCCCGTACTCCAGCTCGCCCCCATCGAGGCCCACGCGGTAGGAGAAGGGGATGATGCCGTAGCGGGTGAGCACGCCGTCGTCCCCGTACACCTTGTGTCGGATGGGGTCGTGCCCGTAGAAGTAGCGGATGCGGTTCGGGGTCACTACCTCAATGAGGTCGATCATCTCGCGGGTGAAGCCGCCACCCTTCCCGCTGATCGAACGCGGCAGCTCGAAGCCACCCGCGGCAAGCTCCAGACTGGATGTCGGTCGAGAGATGAACAGCGCGAGCATGGTGTCGCCCACGAAGAGCGGGTAGCACTGCTCCGGGGGCAGGATGCGGCGGATGATGGGCGGCTTGGCGATTCGCCGATACATCTCCACCTGTTTCATGTAGGCTTTAGAACTAGCGGAGTAGTCCAACCGATCCTCGTCCGCCGTCTCCACGCCCTTGCCGTCGCGCCACCACTGCGGGTCGATCTTGTCGTCCGCCATGAAGGCCGGCACGCCCGCCCACGAGTGGGGTGCGAAGATACTGCCCGCGCAGACGGCGCCCTTGTTGATGAGGTTGTCCATCAGGAAGTACCAAGCGTCCTTGCCGGCCACGGCGGTGCGCTTGTCGTACTGGAACTTCGCCTGCAACGCGCGTTCCACCTGATTGACGTTGGCGACCAGCTCCTGATCGTCGCCCGGCTCTGAGCGGTAGTAGACGGGATCGTTCAGCGTCATCGTCCCGGTCACGCGAGCCGCGATCTTCTTAGGCAGGCTGGAATGCTGGGTTTCCGCCGTCTGCTTCCACGCCTCGGGGACGGGTACCTCCCACCGCTGATGCCGCAGCTCCATCGCGCGTTCGATGGTCTCGTCGCGTTCCGACCAAGCGTCGCGCACCTCCTCGAAGAGGTCCATGAGGCCATCCGGCTCCATCGCATCGAGGCTATAGGGCGCTGTAGCAGTGGTGGGCAATTTAGGCTCCTACCGCGATATCGGCGGGTGCGGTGACGTCCCAGCCGAAGCTGGAGTACACCGGCTCCCGCTGGCGGGCCGCGTAGGGTGCGGCGAGCGCGCTCAGGGCGTCCACGACGTCGGTCCACGCGGATACCTGGTCCGTGTAATCGTCACGTCCTTTCTGGCCGGTGAAGGCCAGCAGTTCGTCCTCGAAGGGGGTGAGCCACGCATCCACGCCCGTGTCGTTCCCCCGCGCGTCCACCCGGTCTGGGTGGAAGATGCGGCCCTGCTCGTAGCGGGCCGCGAGTCCCATCGCGCGGGCGCCGGTATCCGCGTTGCCCTGCTTGCGCCGGTTGATGGGGAAGGTGATGACGTCGGGGTGGAAGCGGCGCAGGTCTTGAATCAAGCTCACCTGCCAGAAGGTCTCCTCGATGCCGATGCCGATGGGTCGCCACTCCCGGAAGTGCTCCGCGATGAGCCGCACCTGATCTGGGGCCTCGTAGCGGCCCCGATGCGCCCAGCGGAGGTAGATGGCGTGCGTGTCGAGATCGATCGAGCCGGTCACGATGGCAAAATACTTCGCCCGGTTCGTGAGACCGATCGTGGGGTCCACGCAGGAGATCGTCACGAGGTTCACGGTCTTCGGTACCTGCCATTGGCGAGCATTTCCCCGATTCTGTCCAGGTGGTCAGCCTGCCAGAAGACAGTTCCGTTATCGCCTTCACGAGCGACGATGCAGAGATGCCAACCGGGGCCTTCATTCCTGTAGTCGAAGACCACGCCATCGAGTTCCACCCGCCCGAACTCAACTTGCTTCACCTCTTCAGGGGAAACTCCAAGCAAGTCGCACAGCCTTGTACGAACTCGGTCAGCATGTTCGGCCAATCTAAGCTTCTCAGCACGGACCCTATCGGCTTTTTGCTCCTGATAGGACTCGATGGCCCGAGCCTTCCAATCGACTAAGGTCGAGACTGGCATGTCACTTCTTCTTCCCCTTCATCATCCGTCGGTGCTCGGCGTCAGACATCATGGTTCCGTCCGGCATCATGTGCATGCCGTGGGTCATCTTCGTCTTCGGCGGCATCTTCGGGGGCATCTTCGGCGACTTTCCACTGCTGCGCTTCACCTGCTTAGCCATGGTTCCCTCCTAGTGCTTCGTCGTCTCCACTACTCGATCTATCAACGAGCGCATCAGGTCCGGATTGTCCCGGAAGAGTCCCACGAGACCGTAGGCCACTGCCTCAACCACCCCCTCTTCGAGATTATCTCCGAGCACCTTGTAGATTCCCCCTTGGCGGAGGGTGGCGTGGATGCACTCGTGCAGGAGGACCTCTATCTTTTCCTGCGGGGCGATGTTTCGCTTAACGGCGAGACTTTGCTCTCCCGAACGCATCTGGCCCAGGTCGTCATTCGAAAGCATGTCCTCGATGGAAACCGTCCAGTCGATCGCCCCGATCCGGATCGTCGTGCCATGAAGGTCGTCGATCATGCTGCGGTGAGTACCTCCGGCTGGTAGTACTGAAGCCAATTTCGCTTGAACATTTCACCTTCAGCGGCAACTGGATTAGTCATCCAAGCCAGCTGCCAGAGTTCGGAGTCCTTGGTCAGTTCCTTCTCCATGCGTTTCTCGTGCAGGCGGTCCTCGGGCCATTCCTCGGGCCAGAGCGCCTTGGGGAGCGAGCCCGGACCCGGCCACAGTTCGGGATGGGCTTCCCAGAAGCCGAGACAGGGCATCTCAATCGCGTGCCAACGGGGCGAGCCGATGAGGACGCCGGGAATGTCGTGCCGGCTCCAGCGGGTCATGATGTCGCGTCGTTCCCCATCCGCCATCATGCGGTCGGCGAGGAGGCCCTGATGTCGGGCGATCTGCTTGCGCATCGTCGTCTCCGAGTAGGCGTCCTCCTGATCCGTGGGGTCGTCCACCACGGCGAGGCCCACGCGGTCGCCCTGATACGGCCCGATGAGGCCAGTGAGCGTCAGGGACGGCTCGGAGCGCTCCGTGCGTCGTTCGAGGTAGAGCTTCCCCTTCGTCCAGCCCCACTTGGGCCGGGGCTTCACGTGGGGGAAGACCTCCCGGTACCGCTCGTTCGACTCCAGCGTGGAGGCGACGAGCATTCCCTGCTTCTCCGCCTGCGCCTCCGCAGCGTTCATCAGGTAGAGCGCCGTGGGTGGCGGCACCGAGTAGTCCTCGAAGTGCTGCTCCGTCTTGCGGCCCAGCCACCATTCCGCGTAGCACCGCATGAGCAGCGTCTTGGCGTGCTCGGGTGGGGAGACGAAGAGCGTTTGCAGGTTCTCCTCCATCGCCCGTGCCCAGACGAGGCCGTGCCGGGAGAAGGCGAACCGCGCGATCACGGGCGCCTCGTGTCCGTGAACGTAGAGAATGAAGGGAAGGATCTCCCGCGCTGCCAGCGTGCGGACGGCCTGCCAGAAGTACCGCTCCCATTCAGAGCCGCATTCCGTCTGCACGTCGGCCTGCAACGCCAGCAGATCGGTCGCCATCCCTACCCGGCTCCCCGATGCTTCTCAAGAATGCTGGCGAGGTCCACCGGGTGCCGGCCATCGGCCTGCTCGGCCGGGGGCGATCCCTTCTTCCCCCCGAACCGGCCCGCCGTCTCATCGGCGGTGAGACCCTTCCACTTATCCGTGGTCACGGCGAGTGAGATCACCAAGTTCTTCAAGCCGTTCTCACTCATCTGCTCCGGATCGTGCAGACGCCGCTCAATCTCCTTGATCGCCAGCTCCCACGCTCCCGTGAGGACGGGCTGCATGTCCTGGTGCACCTGCTTGCGGACTTCCATGGCGTGTCTGCGCGCCTCCTCGTTCTCCGCGGCCGACCACATGTTCGCCGCCCGGATTGTGTGCTGATGCTTCAACCCGGTGGCCCGCTCAGCCGCACGGGAACCGAGCATGTCCTGCACCCCAACCCGCAGCGCGTTCTCTGTCACGTTCACCCGCCTCGGCACGTCCCACCCTCTCCAGTAACCAACAGGTTAAATGAGTCTATTCGAGTGTAGCACATCAGGTAGCATCACTCAGGGAGATGCACTGTGGTAGAATCGGGCCATGACAGAGGCCGAAGGCTTCATCAACGAAGGAATGCTCGGGAAGACATCAGCCCTCCTCAACGCCGTGGCATGCTCCCACCCTGACCACGTATGGAGCGTGGACAAGGTCCTGGGAGGATGGGCCATCAAGCTAAGTGACAGACGCCTCCGCAATTCCAACGTAGCCATCGCCCTCCTCCCAGAGGGGTACACCCCCGAAGCCTTCAGCTATCTCAAGACACTCCTCGAAGACTGGGCAGCGATGGCCCTACCACCCATCCAGGTGATTACCCCACCGTAGAACCCACCACCTCCCGGTGGTCCCGTTCAAGGGCGGGATACCACGCTGATCCACCTCAGCGTAAAACCCGGCAACCCCAGATCGTGCAACCACGATCACCAACCTGCGAGCCGCTAGCTATCGCTTCTCCATTGGGGGGGAAACCAACGGATGGGGGGCGTACCTCACCGTTCTTTCAAGGTCCCCCTACCCCTCACTTTGTCATTCGTCATATCGGAAAACCGATATAGTCGTAGCGACCCCCTCGGCTTTCCACGACCTACCCCCCTTCGGGGAGAGCTCTCACTACATCTCGGTAGAGCAGGCTTCTCCTTGTTCGGACGGTCGATGAGCAGCGCTGAGCACAGGATGGTGGGGGATAACTGCTAGTTAACCTAACACTACGACATTCGAAGTGGCTCGAAGGGGTGAGTTGGGGTTGGGATCGGGGTGTGGTGGGGTTTCAGAGGGAGGAAGGAGGGGATTCCAACATAGGGACGGGGAGGGCCCAGCATTGGGGGAGGGGGCCTCACTCCTCCTCTAGTTGCGCTGTGAGGCGAGACGGTGGACGCTGGCGGTGAAGAGTTCCCGGTGCCACTGCTGTGCAGCGTCGTGCTCTGCCTGCTGGTAGGCTTCGGCGGCGGTTCGTCCTTTGAGGATGGCGCGGATGTACGCCTGCTGTGCCACCTCGGCGACTCTGAGCATGATGACCTGTCGGCTGCTGAGTTCGTCCATGTGTCGTCGTCCTCCTCTCCTGAGAGTGTAGCACCGCGGCACGCCTCACCAGCAAGGACTACCCATTCCGCCCGTTTCGGGTATTGCTCCTATGTCCTACCTATGCTACAGTGTCCCTAGTGAGAGTGAGGCTGGCCGGTGGGGCTGGCCGGGAGAGTAGAGGAGAGAAGACGATGACGCAAGAGGAGCGAATCTGGCAGCTCGTGCAGGAGCGCTGCACGCCCACCCCCGAGAGCCAGGAAGCGCCCGAGGACGAGACGCCCCCGAAGAATACCGCGGCCTGCGCCGACTTCCTGGCAGTGCTCGACCGAGCCTAGCGTCGATTCTGGAGAGTAGGAAGAGGAGAGAAGATCATGAACGAGACAAAGCAGACCATCACCCGCATCCGCACTGAGGTTGTTTCCGCGCACCTGTTCAGCGATGCCAGTGGCTACGACGTCGAGGCGTCCGGGGAGCGATACGCCCAGCTGCTGAGGGCAGAACTCCAGCAGGCGTATCCCGGTGCCGAGATCGAGATCAATCTCCTGCATGGTGTCGAGGGCCACATCGAGCGCACCATCGTTGACCGCGGGGATGACCAGGTTCGCAGCGATGAGGGATTCGACGATAACGACCTCCTCCGAATCGCCGAGCTCGGCTCAAGCCTCTACGATGAGGCCGATTTCTACGTCGCCAGTTAGCACCGCCCGGCCTAGGGCAGGACGCCAAGTCCCGCCCCGGCCCGGTCGATTCTACACACAGAGGAGAGGGACACCATGACCATCGACACGAAGCAGCCCGGCGCCACGTTTCGCACCCTGGGGGCGTCGTGCCCCGAATGCCGAGCGGTGCACGGGCTGCCGCTGCCCGACCGTGCGGGCAACATCGCCCGCGTGGAGATGGGGCACCAGATGTATCACACCAGCACAGGACGGGAGGCAGCGTGCCTCCTGGCTGTCGTGCCCCGAAATCCCTGAGGCCGAAACCCGCCAACTCCGGCGGGTCCGCGGGGGATCGTCGCCCCGCGCCGATGAGGCAGACGAACAGAGGAGAGGGACACCATGACCGAGACACAGCAGGCCATCTGGACCATCACGGGCACCCAGGGCGAGCCCGTGACTATCGCCGAGCTCCAGCAGCGATACCCGCAGCTGGTCGCCTACGATGAGTCCGGCTGGGAGGTCACTCCCGAGGACCTCGCGGCCCGCCCCGACGAGATCGCCGACGGAGGCTACGGCTCCAGAGACGAACGCCGCATCCTGTTCTGGGCGTCCGAGGCCGACTCAGCAGAGGACGATGGACGCCATGCCGTGGCAGAGGCGAAGGTCTCCTGATGAGCACCCACTATCTCACCCTCGCGGAGGCGGCGCAGCAGGCCGGGGTGTCCCTCCCGGCCCTGCGCAAGGCAATGAACCGCGGCAAGGTCCGCACCATCCTACGCACCATCCCCACCGGGCAGACGTACCACGTCACCACGCTCGCATGGGTGAAGCAGTACCTAGAGCAGAGGCCCGCATGGGCCAAGGAGAGAGCATGAACGCACGGTGCACCGAACTCGCCGCGGCCGCCCGTGAGATGCTCGACCTACAGATCCGCGCCTGCGGGCACCTCGACAACACAGAGGCGGATATGGTGCTGACAGCCATCGTGCACGCCCTCGGTGACGTCGCCAGGCAGAACGTCGCCAGACGAGCAGCAACCGCCATCAAGCCACCGAGCGAGAACTAGCGCGCATACCGACGCAAGCTCCATGACACTCCCTCCCATCGCATGTCCTACGCTCCCACGGCCAACGCCGCGACCGGGGAGAAGCCCTTGACGTGCCTCGGCAGGAGGGGTACAGTCAGTGTGTCAAGCAACACGCAGCGTACGTTAAGGGGGGGGGCGGGGTGCCTGGACACACGGTCCGGCAGATTCTCAGGGACCAGGGACGCTCGGTCAAATGGCTGGCGCGCGTGGTGGGGGAACCGGAAAAGATGGTCTCTCATTGGCTTAATCACCGCATCTACCGCCACCCACCGGAGGACTTCTGGCGGCGTTGCGCGCTGGTGTTGGGCGTGCCGCTCGATCTGATTCTCTCGGACGATCAGCCCCACGACACGAAGAGGAGTGCCTAGGTGAAGCTCACGCCAGCACAGGAATCCGAGGCCGAGAACCTACGTCGAGCGCAGCTCGCCGATTTCATAGGCCGTTGGGACCCCTCCGATCGGCCTCTCCACTGCTCCAACTGCCTGCACTGTCGCGTGCAGGGCTCCCCTGTCGAGCCCGTGGCGCACTGCCGCAAGGGACACGACCGCCGCGGGCAGTCCGTCCCTCTGGCGCGCCTTCTCCGGCCCAAGGCCCCCTTCTCCTTCGTCGCGATGGGTAGCTGCCTTGACTTCGAGGAGAGTGAGTGATGGCCGAGGACGCGTTGGGAGCCTGCTCCAACTGCGGGCTCATACAGGAGGGTGCGCCTCACATGACGATGGGGGATTGCTTCCGCGCCGTGCGGGATGACCGGGACCGAATGAAGGTAGCACTAGAGAAGATTCGAAAGCGCTCTGTGCCTGTGCTAGCCAACAGCGAGGGAGAAGCATGGGAGCTCGCCAACTACGTGGGGCAGGTGGCGCACAAGGCACTGCCTGCATATCCGTTGAGGGCTAAGGCGTGATGGCGCACTGGAATTACGTAGGCGCGATTATCTGCCATAACTTCGACGGTAAGATGCTCGCCAGTGCCATGAAGCGTTGGGCCGACGGGCTTGATCTTAAGCACGACATAACCGTGGACAACGACGGAGACCCTTGGCTGCCCAGCGCCATCATCTCCTACAAGCTCACCGGACTTGAAGAAAACATTAAGTCATTCGAGCGCATGGCCGACGCTGCCGTGCCGAACTAGAGGAAACGCGCGTGATAACTGAGACTTTGAACCTCAACCCCGGCGCCGCCATCCTCTGGGAGATGCCTGGACGCGACAGGCCCGTGCACGCGCACGTCATCGGGACGACGGACTATGGGCGCCTCCTCATCCGGCTGGACGAGGGCGGCACCACGTACATCACCAGCCCCGCCCGCTGCACACCACGCGAGGAGGACCAGCCGTGAAGGGATGGATTGAAGTCACCGCCGTGAATCAGTTGGAGAAGGAGGCGAAGCCCGGCCTCCTTATTCGCGCCGAACGCATCATCATCGCTGAACCGCTGACGGAACTGGACGACGCGATCCCTGGATGGCGGGCTGTGCGCGCCAACGGCGCACACAGCTGTGTTGAGCTCATCGGGGGTCGCTCACTGGCCGTGGTGGAAGACGTAGCCACCATCGCGCAACGCGTCAACGAGGCGCTGCCCCCGCGCGTCTCCATCACCTACCAGCCGCCCACCAAGGAGGACTCCTAACTCCACACATGCCCTTGCGGTGACTTGGGGTCGCACCCCACTCCCAGCGATGCCGGGAGGTCGCATCGGACAGTCGCCGGAGTAGCTCAGCTATTTGCGAGTTCCGGGTGCAAATCCCGGCAGGGGCACCGCTCGGGGAGTTCTTCACCGGGCTCCGAGCGATCAAGGCAAGCCGGGTCGGGAGCAGGGGCAGGCCAGCAGTCTGCCGCGCCGGGGATGTGGTTGTGGTTGGAAGAGCTCCCGGCCCGGCTCCATCTCCCAGAGGAGGCAGCGATGGCAACGATGCACCTGGTCCACAGCGAACGCGCGGGCGTGGACGGACTCGTGGAGCGGCTGGACTACCTCCGCAGCTACGCCCCCGACGGCGTGGAGTCCTACCACCTCAACACCCCGCACCGCACCCGCTACTGCACCCGCATCCCGGAACTCTCGCCGCTGGTGGAGGAGCTGAACGATCTGGAGGCCCGCATCGAGGAGTGGGACGACGTCGCGCTCCGAGCGTGGGACATCAGAGAGGGGAGGCGATGAGCACCATCGACGACTTCCAGCAGGCGATGCGCGCGCGGCTCAAGGACCCGGAGACGTGGAAGGAGCTGTCAGAGGATGAGGCGTGGCAGCGCATCGAGGATCACTATGCCACGTTGGAGAGGATTGGGTTTGACGACCCGCGAAACCCTGCACTCCTCGTGGACCTCGCCAATTGGGCGCTGATCCTCTGGACGCAGCTCCAGAAGGAGGGGGAATGAGCATGAAGATTCGTCAGCTCGATGACAGCGAGATTCCACAGGGGCGATCCTTGCGGACACTCTGGCCGCCCATCATCGCGCAGCTGCCCCCGGATGGGCGGCCCATCGCCGTGGACATCGAGGGTCGAAATCCCATAGCCGCAAGGTCCGGCCTGTTCGATGCCGCGCGTCGGCGAGGCTTGAAGATTTCAGTGCGAACACTCGCCACAGGGGAACTGGCCGTGAACCTCGTGCCGAATGGGAAGGAGGCTAGATGATCTCCAGACGCGCGACGAGCCCGCCGGGTCGATGCGGCGGGCTCGCAAGGGAAAGGGACACGGACTCACCCAGAGTGTAGCACAGGAGTAGCACGTTGACGATTCGAGCAGGTGGCAAGAGCGCGACGCAATCTGACTGGCGAATGTTCCCAGAGGGCGAGTTCCTTTTCACCATCAGCGATGCCAAGACCAAGACGGTGGAGACGCAGTACGGAGAGAAGGAGCGCATCACCTACACCCTCACTATTCATGAGGCCGACCGCGGGCATCTGGACGAGGAAGCGGGAGAGCCACTACCCGGCCTCGCGCAGAGCGACCGCGTGTTTGCGAGCTTCACCATTCCTGACAACCTCGTGTTCATGAAAAGCGGCGCTCCACAGGAAAGCAAGCTCGGCGCGTTCCTGATTGACGTGCTCGGGCGCAGCACAGAGCAGGCCAAGGAGCTCAAAAACCACCTGTTGGACGGCGGCTACGTCGATCTCGAAGGCATCGTCGGGCTTCCGGTGCGCGCGGACATCGTCCACAACGAGACGC
>JANLGX010000369.1 GCA_024654005.1 Gemmatimonadaceae bacterium
GCGATAACTGCGAGGAAGAGAAGCGGACGGAAAAAGGTCATCGCTGTCATGGGAAGTTAGTCACGAGTCATGAGTCACTAGTCACTAGTCACCAGTCACTAGTCACCCTTATCTTTAAGCCATGGAAACTCACGGTCCCCTCGGCACACTCTGGGTCTCTTTCGGGCTGATCGCGTTCTACATCGCGCTCATCTGGATCAACACGCTGCTCGGAATCCTCCTGACTCCGCTGTTCATCATGCCCGGCACCTGGCTGCAGGACAAATTCATGGCGCGGAAGAAGCAGCGGGAATCCGAAGAAGCGCCCTAGTCTCAACGAATTCCGGCCATCCCAAGTATTTTTGGGATGATGCCTTCCACACACCGCATTTTATCGCGGCCAGCCGAGCTGTTCCCGCTCCTGGCCGCGTTGTCTTTCCTGGCGGCGGTTCCCGTCGCGGCACAGACCGCTGACAGTCTCCCGCTGACTCTCGACGCCGCGATCGCCTCCGCCCTCCGGACGGGCGACGAGGCGCGCGCCGCGAGGCTGCGCGTGGACGTCGCCGACGCGCAGGTGACGGTCGCGCGGGCCGCGGCGCTGCCGCAGCTCCGCGTCAACGCCACGCAGACGCACGTCATGGAAAGCGCGCGCGCCCAGGCGGTCGGCGCCGTGTTCAACCAGCCAAACACCTACAACACCAACGCCAGCATCTCGCAGCCGCTCTTTCAGGGCGGGCGGCTGACCGCCGGCAGACGCGCCGCCCGGCGCGTGCGCGAGTCCGCGCGGCTGGACGAGTCGGAGGACAGGGCGCAGGTCGTGCTCGACGTGCAGCGCGCGTACCTCCAGGCCCTGTTCACGGCGCGGGCTCTGGAGATTCAAGCTTCGGCGTATGGTCTCGCGGGCGAGCGCGTGGTTCAGGCCGAGCAGTTCGAGCGCGCTGGCCGCGCGGCCCGGTACGACGTACTCCGCGCGCGAGTCGAGCAGGCCAACATAGAGCCGACCGTCATTCAGGCGCGCGGCGACGCCGAGCTCGCCCAGCTCGAGCTCAAGCGGTTGATCAACGCGCCGCTCGATCGGCCCCTCAAGCTGGTGACGGTGATAGACAGCGCACTGGTGCAGCGAATGGTCGCGCAAGCCGAAGGGGCCGGGGTCACCGCCGAGCGCGCCGCGGTGCGTTCGGCGGAGCTCGTGGCGGCGGCGCGGCGGGACGCGGTCGCGGCGGCGCGCGCGGATCTGCTGCCCAGCGTGACCTTCAACGCGCAGCTCGGCTACCTCGCGTTCCCGATCAGCGGCTTTCCGCCGGGCCGCGGCCGGCTCGAGCCGGTGACGTGTCCTCCTGGAAGTGCGGCTGAACGCGTCTGCACCCAGCAGAACGGCGGCTGGTTTCCCGACCGCTCCATGAATTTCGCGGTGAGCCTGCCGGTATTCGACGGTCTGCGCGCGCGGGGCAACATCGATCTCGCGCGCGCCCAGGCGCGTCTCGCCGAGCTCGACCTCGCGCGGGAGCGAGAGCGCGTTCGGATCGAGGTCGCGAGCGCTCGCGAGAACCTCGACCGCGCCAAGGCGCTGTACTCCGCGCGCAGGCAGACCGTCAGCGAAGCCGACGAGGCGTTCCGGCTGGCCTCGCTGCGCTTCACGCGCGGACTCGGCACGCAGCTCGAGGTGTCCGACGCCCAGCTCGCGCTGATCACCGCGCAGATGACCGAAGCGCGCGCCATATACGATCTTTATCTCGCAGCCGCGTCGCTCTCCCGGGCGCTCGGCGTCGCGATCCCCGTAATCGAGAGAGCAGGTGCGGACACGAACTGACATGCGAGCGCTGGTCCTGGCACTGGTTGCCGTCGCTGCCTGCTCGCGGGGCGACGCGGATACGACGCGGACCGCGGCCGCCGCACAGGCGGCGCCGGGCGCTCCCGGCGGCCGGCCGCAGCGGACGGTGACGCTCGGCGCGGCGGACGTCGCCGAGGCGCGCAAGACCTCGGTCGAGGAAGGCGTTCCGATCACGGGAACGCTGCGTCCCATCCAGACCATCGAAGTGCGATCCCGCCTCGAGGGCGACCTGACCGCCGTGTACGTGCGCGAGGGTGAAGCCGTCCGAGCTGGCCAGGTTCTCGCCGTGTTCGAATCGCTGGACCAGCAGGGCGGCGAGCAGAGCGCCCTGGCTGACCAGGTCGCGGCGGCGGGAGAGCTGGCCACCGCGCAATGGAATCTCGAGCAGACCCGCGAGTTGCACCGCGTGGGAGCCATCCCCGAGCGGGACCTGCGCGCCGCGCAACAGGCAGTCGCCACGGCGCAGGCCAGAAAGACCGCCGCCGACGCGCGGCTGCGGTCGATGCGTCTCGGCGTGCGCGACACGCGCGTGCTCGCGCCCACTTCGGCGACGGTCCAGACGCGGCACGTCGAGCCGGGCGAGCACGTCCCGCGCGGCGCGCAGCTGTTCACGCTGGTGCGCAACGACGTGCTCGAGCTGGCCGCGGCCGTCCCCGAGCGCCGCGCGTCGAGCATCACGGTCGGACAGCGCGTCCGGTTCGACGCGGGCGGCCGCCAGTTCGAGGGCCGCGTCTCGCGCTTCAGTCCGACCATAGATCCCTCGACCCGCGCGCTGACGGTTTACATCCAGGTCCCCAACGCGAACGCGCAGCTCAAGGGCGGCACGTTCGCCAGCGGTACCGTCGTGGCGCGGACCATCGCCGACGCGCTGACGGTTCCGATCCCGGCCATCCGCCAGTCCGCCACCGGCGGATCGTTCGTGTACAGGGTCGCGGGCGGCGTCATCGAGCAGCCGGAGATCACCGTGGGCGTGGTGAACGAGTCGGCCGGGCTCGCGCAGGTCCTGTCCGGTTTGGCCGAAGGTGACCGCGTGATCGTCGGCAACGTCGGCACTGTCGGGCGCGGCATGCGCGTCGAGATCATCGGCGGCGACGCGCCGCAGACCGCTCCCAGACCGAGATAGCCATGTTCCTCGCCGACGTCTCGATCCGCCGTCCGGTCTTCGCCACGATGCTGATGGCGACGCTCGTGATCCTGGGCATTGTCGGCTATCAGCGGCTCGGAATCGACGAGTATCCCGACATCACCTACCCGGTGGTGATCGTCCAGGTCACGTATCCGGGCGCGTCGCCGCAGGTCATGGAGCGCGACATCGCGCGTCCGATCGAGGAGACGCTGAACACCGTCGAGGGGGCACGGGAGATCACGTCCACTTCGATGAACGGCAGCGTGATCGTGCGGGTGCTGCTCGAGCTGGACGTCAACGTGCTCACCGCGCAGCAGGACGTGCAGTCCAAGATCGCCCGCATCCGCCGGCAGCTTCCGCCGGACGTCGAGGAGCCGATCGTCAACCGGTTCGATCCGAACTCGCGCCCGATCATCTCCCTCGGTCTGCAGAGCTCCGAGCGCCAGCTCCGGGAGATGACGAGCATGGCCGAGCAGATCGTGGCCACGCGGCTGGGAGCCGTGCCCGGCGTGGGCGACGTCAGCGTCGTCGGCGGCGCGACGCGGCAGATCCGCATCGAGTTGGATCCCGAGGCGATCCGGTCGTACGGGATCGCGCCGGCCCAGGTTTCGGCCGCGCTCCAGCGCGAGAATCAGGAGGTGCCCGCGGGACGCGTCGAGCAGGGCGCGAGCGAGCGGTCGATCCGCGTCACCGGGCGGATCGTGGACCCGCGCGACTTCGCCGAGGTGGTGGTCGCGGTGCGCGACGGCGTGCCGATCCGGCTGGGCGACGTGGCCCGGGTCGTGGACGGCATCGCGATTCCGCGCTCGGCCGCGCTGCTCAACGACACCGCGGCGGTCGCGATCAACATCATCAAGCTGTCGGGCGCCAACACCGTCGCGGTGTCCGATTCCGTCGCGGTCGCGATGGAGGAGCTGCAGCGGCGGCTGCCGGAGGACGTCCAGCTCCGCCTCATCCGCGACGACTCGCACCGCATCCGCGACTCGCTGCACGACGTGCAGCTCACGCTGATCCTGGGCGCGATTCTCACCATCGCGATCATCTACCTGTTCCTCAACTCCTGGCGCTCCACCGTCATCACCGGCCTGACGCTCCCGGTCAGCATCATATCGGCGTTTTTCGTGATGTGGCTGTTCGACTTCACGATCAACAACATGACGCTGCTCGCGCTGTCGCTCGCGATCGGCCTGCTCATCGACGACGCCATCGTCGTGCGCGAGAACATCGTGCGCCACGTGCAGATGGGCAAAGACCACCACCGCGCCGCGAGCGAAGCTACCAGCGAGATCGGTTTGGCCGTCGTCTCGACGACCATGGCGGTAATCGCGGTGTTCATTCCCGTCGCGTTCATGGGCGGGATGATCGGCAAGATCTTCTTCCAGTTCGGCGTGACGGTCTCGTTCGCCGTGCTCGTGTCGCTGTTCGTCTCGTTCACGCTCGATCCGATGCTCTCGAGCGTGTGGAAGGATCCGGACGCGTACAAGCAGGACCCCGGCCAGCGGCGCGGCGTCAGACGCATAGCGGGAGCGTTCGACGACTGGTTCGAGCGCACGGCGGACAAATACCCGGCCAAGCTCCGCTGGGCCCTGATGAACCGCGGGATCGTAATGGCGGGCGCGCTCGCGTCCGTCGTCGTCGCCGGCCTGATCCTGCCCCGGCTCGGCTTCAGCTGGCTGCCGGAGGTGGACGGCGGCGAGTTCAACGTGCAGTTCCGCGCCGCGCCGGGCTCGTCGCTCGCCTACACGCTCGGCAAGGGAAAGGAGCTCAACGCGTTTCTGCGCAGCAAGCCGGAAGTGACGCTGACCTACATGACGATCGGCGGCGGCTTCCGCGGCTCGCCCAACAGCGGCTCCATCTACGTGAAGATGCTCCCGAAGTCGCAGCGCTCGAAGTCGCAGGAGGACTTCCAGAACGAGCTGCGCGTAGCGCTGCAAAGGATCCCGGGCATCCAGCCCTCGATCACCGGCACGCCGTCCATCTTCGGCGGTTACCGCCAGCCGATCGCGATCAACGTGCAAGGCCCCGAGGAATCGCGGCTCCGAATCGCGGCGATGCAGGTCCTCGAGGCGGTGCGCGCGGTGCCGGGCGCGGCGGAGCCCAACTCCAGCGAGGAGGGCGCGATCCCGCAGCTGGACGTGAACGTGGACCGGCAGCAGGCGTGGGCGGCGGGACTCGGGATCGGGAGCATCGCGTCCACGCTGCAGCCCATGTTCGCCGGCCAGCGCGCGACGCGGTGGGAGGATTCGCAAGGCTACTCGCACGACGTGATCGTGATCTATCCGGACTCGATGCGGTCGTCACCCGCCAACGTCGCGAACATCCCCGTGATCAGCACGTCCATCGACCCGAGCACGGGTCGGGGTGGCAGCGTCCCGCTGTCGCAGGTCGCCGACATCCGCGCGAGCCTCGGACCGCAGCAGATCGAGCGGCGCGCGCTCGAGCGGCAGATGACCGTCAGCGCGGGCGTGCTGCCCGGCTATTCGATGGGCACGGTCGCGGACGCGGCCAAGCAGGCGATCGATTCACTCGGCCTCCCCGTCGGCTACCACACCGCCTTCACCGGCGACGTGCAGAATCTCAACGAGACGAAGGGGTACGTGGGCGAGGCGCTGCTCCTCGCCGTCATCTTCATCTACCTGATTCTGGCGTCGCTGTTCGGCTCGTTCTTCCAGCCGCTCGCCATTCTGATGGCGCTGCCGCTGAGCTTTCTCGGAGTTGCGCTGGCGCTCCTCGTCACGCGCGGAAATCTGAACGTGATGACGATGATCGGCATCGTCATGCTCATGGGCCTGGTGACGAAGAACGGGATCCTCCTCATCGACTTCGCCAACCAGCAGCGCGCGCTCGGCAAAGACCGCATCGAAGCGCTGCTGCTCGCGGGGCGCATCCGGCTCCGGCCCATCATCATGACGACGGTCGCGATGATCTTCGGAATGCTGCCGCTCGCGCTCGCGCTCGGGGCCGGCGCGGAGCAGCGCGCGCCGATGGCCCGCGCGGTGATCGGAGGGCTGATCACCTCGACGCTGCTGACCCTGCTGGTGGTGCCGGTGGTTTACACCCTGCTGGAAGACGCCGTCGCGTTCACCAGGGATAAAGCGCCCGATAGAATGCGCGATTTCGCACGACGGCTCGGACGTAGTCGCGGGTCTCGACAAACGGTATCCGTTCCGTAAAGACTTCCGGATCGGCGGCTCCGGCCTTCGTGCGCCAGCGCGCGACGGGCGTCGCGCCCGCGTTGTAGGCGGCGAGGCCGTGCTCCAGATGCGGATAATCCCGGAGCAGCTCGGCGAGATGCTGCGTGCCGAAGTCGATGCTGATGGCGGGATCGTACAGCATGTCGCTGTGCCAGCTCTGGATGCCGCGCGAGCGCGCCATGCGCGTCCCGAGGGACGGCATTATCTGCATCATGCCCCGCGCGCCGACCGGTGACGTCGCCCGGGGGTTGAAGTTCGATTCCTGCTTGATCAGCGCGGCGACGAGCGCCGGATCGAGACCGTTCTCGTTCGCTTCCGCGGCGATGCGCTCGAGCTCGAGGATCGGGTGCACGAGGCGGTACCGCAGCGGGCTGCGGCCGTGGTCGTTGATCACGCGCCAGCCCAGCGCGACCGCGCGCGAGGCCTGCGGCGTGCCGGAGAACGCGTGTGCCGTCGCGATCATGCGCTCGGGGGACTTCGCCGCGTCGCTGAACAGCCTGGCATACTCGTGGCGCTGCTCCACTTCCATCCCGAGATCGCCGAGCAGCGCGATCCGCCGGAGCCCGTCCTCGAGCTCCTGCACCTTCGGGATCGTGTCGCGCGCGGCGTCGCCGAGCGACAGCGGAACCCCCAGCCGGCTGGCGGCAAGAATCGTGTAGTACGAGGACGGCTGATCCGCCATGAGGGTGCGCCAGCCGGCGCGGGCGCGGGCCGTGTCGCCGAGGGCGTGATGCGCGCGCCCCGACCAATACCGCGCGGCCGTCGCGTCGCTGCTGCGCGGATACTGGTTCGCCAGCGCGTCGAACTCGGACGCCGCCGTCTTGAAGTCCCTCCCGATGTACGAGATCAGCGCGGCCCGGAACACGGCGATCGGCGCCTGCGACGACGACGGGAACCGGAGCAGCACGCCGCGCAGAGCGGTCCTCGCGGCGCCGTCGCGGCCTTCGTCGGTCGCCAGGTCCGCGAGCAGCAACAGCGCGGCCGCGGAGCTCGCGTCTGTCGGGTACTTCGTGGTGATGGCGCGCAGCGTGGCCCGCGCGCCCGTGATGTTCCGCAGCGCGATCTGCGCGCGGGCGCGCTGGTACTGCGCGCGCGCGGCCAGCGAAGCGGGGGCCGTGATGCGCGCGTATTGCGCGGCCGCAACGGCGTCGCGGTTCAGCCGCGCCAGCATCTCCCCGTACGAGAACCGGTCGTTCGCCGTGAGCAGCCCCACCTTGCCGGCCGCGTTGAAGCCGATGGCCGCGCGTCCGGTCATTCCGATTCGTGCGGCGGTCCTGGCGATCGCCAGCTCCTCGGCCGGCGTCCGCTGCTTGAACGTGCGGTCCACCATCGCGATCGCCTCGCGCAAGTCGCCGGCGTTCGACCGGATCAGGGCGAGCAGGCCGCCCCTCACCGCCGCGCGCGCGGACTCGGTGCTCGCTCGCGCCAGACGCAGCCGGAAAGCGCTGATCGGAGCGCCCGCCCGGTCGTACGCCGCGATCGCGCCGACGATGTCCCCCGTGCGCTCGCGCGCGAGGGCCTCGCTCATCCGGATCCGGTCGCGCGCGACGTCCGTCGTGATCTTGTCGTACAGGGCTTCCCGCGCGCCGCTGTCGGGCGTCACCCCGGCCGCGCGGAGATACAGCCAGTCCGCGATCTCGGGCACGCGCGCGGCTGCCTCGAGATACGCCATGCGGGCGCTGTCGAGCTGGTTGGCCCTGTCGTAGTTGCGCGCCCTCGTCACCAGCTCGCGGGCGGGTTGCTCCAGCGTGACCTTGATGCTGTCCGCGTGCAGCGCCTCGGGCGCTTCCGGCGCGGAGGTGGCGGAAGCCTGCTGCCGGTCGCACGCGGAGGTGCACAGCACGAATACGATCGCTCGAACAATGTGTAGTGTCACAGCCACTTCGCTCCCGGAAATTCTTTTGTGATCAGCTCATCCGCCTCGCGCGGACCCCAGCTGCCGGCCTCGTACACGGGCACGTCGCGCGGCGCGCCGTTCGACCACAGCTCGATCAAAGGGTCCATCACACGCCATGCCATCTCGACTTCGTCGCTGCGGGTGAAGAGCGTGGCGTCGCCGAGCATGGTGTCGAGCAGGAGCGTCTCGTACGCCGGGTTCGGCGCCTCGGCGAACGCCTCCTGATAACAGAAGTCCATCTCGACCGGCGTAGTCTCGAATCCCGGCGTCAGCTCGTGGACCGTGCCTGGAGTCTTGACCTGGAACCGCAGCGCGATCCCCTCGCGCGGCTGGACCCGCATCGTGAGCCGGCCGGGCGGCACTCGTGTGCCGTCCGCGGCTCCGAAGATCATGTGCGGTGGGGACTTGAACTGAACGACGATCTCCGATTTCCGCTGCTTCAATCGCTTGCCCGACCGGAGAAAGAACGGCACGCCCTTCCACCGCCAGTTGTCGATCGCTATGCGGATCGCCGCGAAGGTGGGCGTGACGGAGTCGGCCGCGACTCCCTGCTCCGAACGATACCCGATCATCCCGTCGTTGCGGGCTTTCGCCGCCACATACTGCGCGCGAACCGCGGCGGCCTCGCCGTTCTCCACCAGCGGCCGCAGCGAACGCAGGACCTTCACCTTCTCGTCGCGCACGGCGTCCGCCTCGATCGCGATCGGCGGCTCCATGGCCGCGAGCGCGAGCAGCTGCAGCAGGTGGTTCTGGAACATGTCGCGGACGACGCCCGCTTCCTCGTAGTACTTGCCGCGCGTCTCGACCCCGACCGATTCCGCGGCGGTGATCTGCACGTGCGATATGTACTGCCTGTTCCACAGCGGCTCGAAGATCGAGTTGGCAAAGCGAAACACGAGGATGTTCTGCACCGCCTCCTTGCCGAGGTAGTGGTCGATCCGGTACACCTGGTGCTCGCCCACGCGGTCGAGCAGCAGCGCGTTGAGTTCGAGAGCGGTCTCCAGACTCCGGCCGAAGGGCTTCTCCACGACGATGCGGCTCCACGGCCGGTCGCTCGCGGACGCCGTGCGCCGGAGCAGTCCCGACGAAGCGAGGTTCTTCACCGTCGGCGGAAACACGCTGGGAGGTATGGCGAGATAGAACAGGTGGTTCGCCGCTCCGTCGCGCGGCCCGTCGACGGCCGCGAGCTTCTCGCCGATCGCGGGAAAAGTCGCGGGGTCCACGAAGTCGGCGCTGGCGTACCACATGCGGCTCGCGAGCCAATGCCACGCGCGCTCGTCCAGCGACTTGAATCCGTCCGACTTCTCGAGCTCCGCGCGCATCAGCTCGCGGTACTGCTCGTCGGTCATCGCCTCGCGGGCGACTCCCAGCACGGCGAACCCCTCGTCCAGCAGGTTCGCGACCGCGAGGTGATACAGGGCCGGCGTCAGCTTCCGCCGCGCGAGATCGCCGGACGCGCCGAAGATGATCATCGTGCACGGATCAGCCCGCTCGCGCCGCCGCTCGGGCGCGCCGACCGGCTGGACTTCCGGAGCGACCGTAATGGTCGGAGAGTCGTTACTAATCACTAATCACCAATCACTAATCACTTTTTCACCGCATGCCCGCCGAACTCGTTGCGCAGCGCGGCGATGAGCTTGGCCCCGTACGATTCGTCCTGGCGAGAGCGGAGCCGCATCAGCAGCGCGAGCGTGATCACGGGCGCGGGCACGTCGAGATCCACCGCTTCCTGCACCGTCCACCGCCCTTCGCCGCTGTCGAGGACGAACCCCTCGAGCGCTTCGACGTTCGCCGGATCCTCCAGCGCGCGCTCCGCCAGCTCGTTCAGCCACGACCGCACGACGCTGCCGCGATTCCACAGCGCCGCTATGCGGTGCAGATCCAGCTCGTACGCCGACGCGTTGAGTATCTCGTACCCTTCGGCGTACGCCTGCAGCAACCCGTACTCGATGCCGTTGTGCACCATCTTCACGTAATGTCCCGCTCCCGCGGCGCCGACGTGGGCATAACCGCCTTCCTGGGCCAGCGCCCGGAAGATCTCCTCGCAATACGAGAACGCGTCCCGCGGGCCGCCGATCATCAGGCAGTAGCCGAGCTCGAGCCCCCAGATCCCGCCGCTCGTGCCGCAATCCACCAGCTCGATCCCGTCGCGCTCGAGCGAAGCCGCGCGGCGCTGCGTGTCGTGGTAGTTGGAGTTGCCGCCGTCGATGATGATGTCGCCCGCCGCGAGCCGGGGCCGGAGCGCGTCGATCGTCTCGTCCACCGGAGCGCCCGCCGGAATCATCAGCCAGACGATCCGCCGCGGCTTGAGCAGATCGACGACCTCGGCCAGATCGCGCGCGCCCGTGCCCCCGCGCTCCACGTATTCCGCGATGATCGCGGGATCGCGATCGTGCACCACGACCGAGTGACCGGCGCGCAGCAGCCGCGCGCTCATGTTGCCGCCCATCTTGCCGAGCCCGATCATCGCCAGCTGCATGTGAGCCCCGGGGGTTGCACGTTCGCGGCCGCAGCGCCGCCGTCGTTAGTTCGCGTCTATCTCCAGCAGTACCGCTCTCGCTGGTGCACCGTCTATGCCCGCGATCCTGAGCGGCAGGCAGATGAAGTCGTAAACGCCGGGCGCCACCCCTCCGAGCTGCAGCCCTTCGACGATCACGATCGCGCGCTCCAGCAGCGTGCGATGCGTGCGGTGATGCCCCGAGCGGAACTGCTCTATCGATAAATAGTCGATGCCCACGAGGTCGACACCCTTCTCCGCGAGCAGCTCCGCGCCGTCCGGCGCGAGAAATGTATAGTTGCGCGTGAACTCCGCCTGCTCCAGCAGCGCGGAATTGCGCGTCTTGAGCAGCACGCGCCGCGCGCCCTCGAACGGCTGCCCGTCCAGCTCTTTCGCGCCGATCTGCATCACGTCTTCGGCGAATTCGAGCACCGTCGCGCGCCCGATGAGCTTGTCCAGCGGCAGGAGGTCCACGGTCTGGCCGTCGTCGAAGAAGTGCTTCGCGGCGTCGACGTGGGTGGCGGTATGAGAACCGAAAAAAACGGAACTGACGTTGGCGGAAGCGCCCTTTGCAATTGATTGCTGCGGCGTAATCTCGATCGCAGGGTTGCCGGGATAAACCAGGCCGCCGTTAACCACCGGCGTGGAGATGTCGATTATTCGGCGCATGACTTCCTAAAAGCGGTTAACTACGCTGCGTGCAGCGCAGTTCAACTCGGCAATCCACTCGACGAACTCGCGCTCAGCAAGAATCTGGGAATTTCGGCGGAGAACTCTCCCCCATCCGGCAACATGAAATTGTACTGCCCCTCCATGTGCCCCTCCTGCGATTTCAGGACGCAGAAGCTGCGATACTCGTGCACGTGTCCCGGCGCGATGAGCGGCTGCTGTCCGACCACGCCGTCGCCCACCACTTCGGTGTCCTCGCCGATCGAATCGTGGATCAGCCACCGGCGGGACAGCAGCTGCGCCGGACGCTCGCCCACGTTCTCGATGCGCACGAAGTAGGCGAAGACGTAATGATTGCGCGACGCGTCCGACTGGTCCCGCAGATACACGGGGCGGACGGTGATGCGGATTCCGAGCGTCTCTTTGTAGAAAAGTTCTTTGGGCATTGGTGCGAAAGGTCTGGATCTGTGCGCTCAACGTACTACGTAGCTAACAGCCAATAGCTAATAGCTAATGGCTCCTCTCCACCGCCGGCTCCACGATTCCCCTGCACTCCCCGAACCCGATCGTCACGAAGCCGATCCGCCTGCAGCAGCCGCGCATCACCACCTCGTCCCCGTCCTGCAGGAACCGCCGCTCCTCGCCGTTCGGCAACGCGACCGGATTCGCCCCCCGGCTCGTGCGCTCCATGAGACAGCCGCGCGAGTCCTCGCTACTTCCGGAGACTGTTCCGCTTGCAAGAAGGTCACCCGGCCGCAGGTTGCAGCCGTTGCTCGCGTGGTGCGCCAGCATCTGCGCGGGCGTCCAGTACATGTCGGCGAGACTGCCGCGGCTCACGCGAAACGGCTCCGCGCTCTCGGCGCGCATGCGCTCGGTCAGCAGCAATACGTCGAGGGTGAGTGCCAGACCTCCCTCCTCTTCATTCCCCGGGGAAAAGAGGTACGGCAGCGGAGCGGGCTCGTCTGCACCGCGGGCGCGCGCCGGGACGCGGAACGGCGCGAGCGCTTCGGCCGTCACCACCCAGGGCGAGACGGTCGTCGCGAAATTCTTCGCCAGGAACGGGCCGAGCGGCTGGTACTCCCACGCCTGGATGTCGCGCGCCGACCAGTCGTTCACTAGACAGAAGCCGAAGATGTGGTCCTCCGCGCGCGCGATCGGGATCGGCTCGCCGCGCCGGTTGCCCCCCGCGACGAAGAACCCGACCTCGGCTTCGTAGTCCAGCAGCTTCGTCGGGCCGAACACCGGCGTTTCCGCGTCGGCCGGCTTCGTCTGGCCGAGCGGACGACGGACACTCGCGCCGCTCGCGACGATCGAGGACGCGCGGCCATGATAGCCGATCGGCACATGCCGGTAGTTTGGCAGCAGCGGATTGTCGGGCCGGAACATTTTTCCGATGTTCGTCGCGTGGTCGATGGACGCGTAGAAGTCGGTGTAGTCCCCGATGTCGGCGGGCACGTGCATTCGCGCCTCGGCCATCGGGACGAGCACCGCCGCGGTCGCGCGCGCGCCGGGCCCGCCCGACTCCTCGTCGCGCAGGAGGCGGCTGAGCTCGAGGCGCAGCCCCGACACCGACAGGCGGTCGGCCGCCATCAATGCGTTGAGCGTCGTGGACCTGCACGCTTCGGCGGCCGCGAACGCGGCGTCGCTCTCCAGCAGGTTGGCCTCGAGGCACGCGGTCACGTCCAGTATCTGGTCGCCGATCGCCACACCGACGCGTGGCTCTCCGCCGGCGCGGGAGAAAACGCCGAAGGGAAGATTCTGGATCGGGAAATCGGTCGCGGGGTCGTTGGCCGACTCCACCCACGAGCGGAGCGCGGGGTCGTGGGTCTCGTTGATCGCCGCCATCAGATCAGCCCCGAGGCAAGCAGCTCGTCCACCGGCTCG
Organism: Gemmatimonadaceae bacterium; assembly: GCA_024654005.1. Lineage (GTDB taxonomy): Bacteria > Gemmatimonadota > Gemmatimonadetes > Gemmatimonadales > Gemmatimonadaceae > JACDCY01. The sequence continues at coordinate 13,078 of JANLGX010000369.1, forward strand.
CGAAAGGAGCAGGAGCCGAACGACGTCGCGAAAGCGCGCGCGGCGGAGATGTCTTCGGTCGAGAGCTTGCGGTCGCGCCATGTGATTCCGGCGGCGTCGAACTGGAAGGCACTCAAGTCTGACTCCAGGAGAATGCCGCGCGCGTCGTCGGCCTTCGCGCCGGAGAACAGCGCCGCCGCGGCAAGAAACACGTTGAGGAAGCCGTACATCGTCGCGCGCTCGCTGCCGCTCTCATAGGTGAGAGGATAGTCGGAGCGAACGGCGTGGTGCAGCCCGGCCGTGGCCTTGAACGCGAGCCGCCGCTCCGCGCACGCCGCCAGAAACGCGACGACGTCGTCCCGCGCGGGAAATACCTCGGCCGTCACGCCGCCCATGCGAATCTTCGCGCGCGCGCCGGCGCGCTGAATCGAGTCGAGCATTGGCCTCGCGTCTCCGGCCGGAGCGACCTCGACGTACAGCGTGAAGAAATCCGGAGCGGCCGCGCGAGCCGCGGCGGGATCGAAGCCGGGCGACGCGCGCAGCTCGATCGTGTCGATGACGGCGTGGCCGATCTCGGATCCCGACCAGTGGCGGCAGTTGAACTTGAGCGCCTCCTGTATGTCGGCTTGGAGATCGTCGCCGGCGAGCGCGGCTACCCTCCACGGCTCGGACCCATCCCCGCTCGGCAAAAGCTCGCCGGAGATCGCGTCGAGCTCGGCCAGCCTCGCCACGGGCACGACGAATCGCCCGAGCATCCATGCATGCGGGCCGCTCAGGTACCCGGCGTAGTTCCGCATCGCCTCGGCCATCCCGAACTGCGCGGGGGGGAACAGTCCCGCGTAATCCACGAGGCCGGTCGCGAGAGCGCGGACCGGCGCGGACGTCCGTCCGGCGGGGCTCGGCTTACTCAACGCGCAGCGGTCGGCTCCATTGCGGAAAAACTTAAGCGGCGGCCGCCTACTCACCTAGTGAGGCGGCTCGCAACCGAAGGTCTGTGTCGAACCGCCGGCATCCCCGGGGGCGATCGCCCCCGGGGAGAGCTCGGCTAGTTTTTCGGCTTCTGCGAGATCAGCGTGGCGACCGGCGCCGGCACCGTGAACGCGGCCGCGTCAATCAGCCCGTACTCGTACGACGTGAATTCCATCACCTGCTGCTGGCCCATCATGGTCAGGGTGACCTTCGCCGGCTGCTTGATTCCGTTGAATTCCTTGTAATCGGAGTACTCGGTGACCGCCTCGACCTCACCCATGGCCGTCTTCTGCTTGGCGAAGCCGCCGATCAGGAGCCCGGAGTCCACGGCATAGCAGTCAAAGGTCTCGCGGCCGCTCTTGCGGACGATCTTCACCTTGTAGCACTGCTGGCCGCCGAGCGTCACGATCTCGGTGGTCTCCATCGACGCGATGCTCGGCGATTCGCGCAGCACGGACGCGAACTCGGCCTCGTCCGCCATCTGTGCCAGCTCCTCGCCCTCGATCAGACGCGGACCCTGCATCGGATCCAGCGACCAGGCGTTGGTACCGTCGAATCCCTGGAGCATGTCGCCCATGCCGGGAATGGTGATCTTCACGAGGACGAGGTTCGGCTGCGCGGCGGCGACTTCCAGCTGGCCGGTCATGCCGGCGGCCGGCATGTCGAACGTTCCCTTGGCGCGGAAGAACGGGTGGCGCAGGATTGCCTCGCGGCCGCCGATGGCGACGACGTGCTTGGCGACGAGATCCTTGGCCGCGGGGAGCGGGGTGGTCTGCGCGAGAGCGAGCGACGGGAGGAAAGCGAGAGCGGCTGCGGCGAGCGCGGCGCGGCGTGCTGAGGCGGACATGGATACGGCTCCTAAAAGCGGGTGATTGGTGATTAGTGATTAGTGATTCGTAAAAGCCGGGAAGCAAAAGTAGCACGTGGCGGACGGTGGCGATTGGCGGTAGTCACTAATCACTAATCACCAATCACTAATCACTGTCCTTCTATCCACCTAAGGGCGGCCAACAGGGCAGCATCCCGTCCGGCCAGCAGGTCGGCGCGGGACACGGGCTCGACCTGGTCCGGGATGACACCCCTGACCTCGAGCCTGGTTCCGTCGGGCAGCTTATAATCTGAGAATACGTGCAGCAGCACGTCATCGTTGGGCAGCCGCTTCATCAGCGCCGGCAGCGCCTGCCCTGACGTGGTGTCGCCGAACACCCGCGCGCGCCGCAGGTATTGCATCCCTGCCGCGAATATCTCACTGGTGCTCACCGACTGCCGGTCGACCAGAATCGCCAGGGGTCGGTCGTAGACGCGCACGGGGCGCCCACTGAACGACACCGTGCGCGGGTTGGTTACCAGCCGCAGCTCGTTCTCCCTCGTCTTGAGCATACCCAGAGGCACTATCGTGTCCACGAAGTAGCCGGCGATCCCCATCGAGAGCCCTGCGATCCCTCCGGGGTTGCCGCGCAGGTCCAGGACGATTCCGCGGCAGTCGGACAGCTCCTGCATCGTGCTGTCGAAAGCGGCGCTGATCGGCGTCAGCCAGATGTTGAAGGCGACGTACCCGACGCAGCTGCCGACCGCGGGAAGCCGCGAACGCGTAAGCTGCACGTTGAGCGGCGGAAGATTTCCGAAGCGGGCGATCTGGCCGGGCTCGCTGCGTCGCGTGAGCGGCAGGCGGACCCGCCGGCCCATCCCGTCGGCGAGTTCGACGTTGACGGTAGTTCCAGGGTCGCCGGTGAGCCGCTGCCGGAGGCGCGCGCCCGCGAGGGACAGCGCTTCGCTCCTGTCGCGCGGACGCGGCAGCGCCAGCGCTGCCGCAATGGCCGGCCGGCCGCTGAAGCCATCCACTTTTTCAATGATCCACCCCGTCCGCACGCCGGCGGCGAACGCCGGTCCAGCCGAGTCGACACGCCAGACGACGGGGTCGCCATGGACGATGCGGATCTCGATTCCCACGTCGCCTGCGCCGCCGTCCGATTCGTCTTCATCCGCGTCGCCGGTCGCCTTGACGATCTCCGCGGGGATCAGGCCGAAGTGCGACTCACCCATGCGGGCGAGCATCGACCGGATGACTGTGCGCAGCTCACCGACTGTCCGGGCCGAGACTGCGCGCGGGCGAAGCTCGGCACGCACACCGGGCCAGTCGATGCCGCGGAACGTGGTGTCGTAGTAGGTCCGGTGGATCGTCGTCCACGCCGTATCGAAGGTCGCAGCGGCGAGCGCAGTGTCGATCGAGATGGCCGACGCGGCGGGAGACGTGGACACCGGCGCGCGAGCACAGGCAAGCGCGACGATGACAAGGGCTAAGGGCTGTTTCCGGAGAGACGTCATGCGTCGTGCGGCCATGTGAAGTTTGTAGTAGCAGCGGGGAGACTCGAACTCCCGACCTCACGATTATGAGTCGTGCGCTCTAGCCAGCTGAGCTACGCTGCCGTCTGTTGTCTCGCGACCGGCGGTACAAAAACGGCCGGCCCTTTCGGACCGGCCGCTGGTTGTCGCATAGCGGGGGCGGGATTTGAACCCGCGACCTTCGGGTTATGAGCCCGACGAGCTACCAGGCTGCTCCACCCCGCGATAGACATGAAAGATGACCTGTTCGAGGCACCGGGTCAACCGGTCAGCGCCCACTGGCGCTGTCGGGTTCGGCAAAGCGGTACAGCAGTTCCTTCTCGCCCCGCACCATGCCGAACTCCTCCCGCGCGATCCGCTCCTGCACCGCCGGATCGGTCTCGATCGCCTCGAGCATCTTCCCCAGCGAATCCACCAGCCGCTGCAGCGAATCCACCTCGGCCTGCATCCGCCGCTTGGCCACGAACTGCCGCACGATGTCCGCGGTGCTGTACTCCCCACCCTGAATCGCGAAGTACAGCGCGCCCCCCAAAAACAGCAGCAGCGCCACCCTCGCCCACGGCGGCTTACGCATCACGCGATGCCCAGCGAGCGGTTAGCCAACAGCCAATAGCCAACGGCCAACAGCGCCGTTCAGAGCCCGTACACCGCTCCGCCCGGATATTCCGCCAGTGGGCCGAGCTGCTCCTCGATCCGCAGCAGCTGGTTGTACTTGGCAACACGGTCGGTTCTGCTCGCCGAGCCCGTCTTGATCTGGCCCGCGCCCGTCGCCACCGCGAGGTCGGCGATGAACGTGTCCTCCGTCTCGCCCGACCGGTGCGAGATGACCGACTGGTAGCCGTTGCCGCGCGCCAGCTCGATCGCTTCGAGCGTCTCGGTCAGCGTGCCGATCTGATTGAGCTTGATGAGAATCGCGTTCGCGACGTCGCCCTCGATTCCGCGCGCGAGCCGCTCGGTGCTGGTCACGAACAGGTCGTCGCCCACGAGCTGGCAGCGGTCGCCGAGCGCCGCGGTGAGCCTGGCCCAGCCGTCCCAGTCGTCCTCGGCGAGCCCGTCTTCGATCGAAACGATGGGATACTTGTCCAGCCAGCCGGCATACAGCTCGATCATCCCGTCGGCGTCGAACGTCCCGCCGCCGCTCTTCTTGAAGGTGTAGCTGCCGGCCTTGTAAAACTCCGACGCTGCGGGGTCGAGCGCGATCGCGATCTCGGTGCCGGGCGAATAGCCCGCCTTCTCGATGGCTTCCACCACCACGCGCAGCGCGTCCTCGTCGTTCTCGAGATTGGGCGCGAACCCGCCCTCGTCGCCGACGCCGGTGGACAGCTTCCGCTTCAGCAGCACTTTCTTCAGCGAGTGAAAGACTTCCGCGCCCATGCGCAGCGCGTCGGCGAACGTGTCGGCGCCGATCGGCACGATCATGAACTCCTGCAGGTCCACCGTATTCGTCGCGTGCGCGCCGCCGTTCAGAATGTTCATCATCGGCACCGGCAGCGTGCGCGCCATCGGGCCGCCGAGATATCTGTACAACGGCAGACCCGTATCCTCCGCGGCCGCGCGCGCGACCGCGAGCGACACCGCGAGGATCGCGTTCGCCCCCAGCTTGCCCTTGTTGGGCGTGCCGTCGAGCTGGATCATGAGCCGGTCGATCGCGATCTGATCGGCGGCCGCAATGCCGTTGAGCGCCGGCGCGATCCGCTCCACGATGCTCTGCACGGCCTGCTGCACTCCCTTGCCGCCGTACCGCTCGTCGTCGCCGTCGCGCAGCTCCAGCGCCTCGTGCTCGCCGGTGGAAGCGCCGCTCGGCACCGCTGCGCGCCCGAACGCGCCGCTGGCGAGCGTGACGTCGGCTTCGACGGTGGGATTGCCGCGGCTGTCCAGGATCTCGCGGGCGCGTATGTCGACGATGGTAGGCATTGAACGGAAGTGACTAGTGATTAGTGATTAGTGATTAGTGATTAGTGACTGATAACTGCAGTACGCTGCTAGCTGCTAGCTGCTAGCTGCCAGCTCTCCTTCGACCCCGTATCGCTCCCGCAGCACCGCCGCCATCCGCGACCGCACCAGCTCGACCAGCTCGCCGCGGTCATCGTAGGTGTAGCCGGTCGTCGGAATTGGCTCGAGGAAAGTTACTTCGATTGTCCCCGGACGGATTGTCCAGCGCCCGCGCCGCATGCGCTCGATCGTGCCGTAGATGACCATCGGCACTATCGGAACGCCGGCCGTGATGGCGAGGACGAACGGCCCCTTCTTGAACGGGCGCAACGCGTACTCTTCGCCACGGGTGCCTTCCGCGAACATCACCACGGGGTTCCCCGCTCTGATCTTCGCCGCGGCCCGCTCGATGGATTCGAACGCCGCCTTCCTGTTCTCCCGCTCGATCTCGATCATCCCGATCCAGCGAATCGCCTGCCCGAACACGGGGACGCGGAACAGCTCCGCCTTCGCGACGTACTTGCCGCGGGGGAGCACGGCCGCGGCCGCGAGCACGTCGAACCAGCTCACGTGATTACCCACGAAGATCCGGGGCGACTCGGCGGTGGTGAATTCCGTGCCGCTCGCCCGCACGTCCACGGCGGCCACCCATAGCAGGATCTTCGCCCACCAGCGAGGAATGTCGTCGTACACCGAGCCCGCACGATCCGGAATGCGCAGCAGCTTGGCGATGACGAGCAGCAGCGTGAGCGCGGGCGTCGCGATCAGCGCCGCCATCGCGACGAGTATCAGTCTCACTGCGCCGTAAAGTGATCGTATCCGGCGGGCGGTGCAACGCGGCGGCCGGCGGCGGTCGACACCACGTCCGCCTCGTCGCCCCGCGCCTCACCGATCTCCGTCAGCTCCAGGCCGAACTCCTGCCGGAACGCGGCCGCGTCGAGCGGGCCGGGAGACGTTACCAGCAGCTCGTACTCTTCCCCGCTCGCGAGCGCGTCGTCGGAGCTGATTCCCGCGAGCGCGGGAACGCTCTCGGCGCGCAGGTGCAAGGCGACGCCGCTGGCGACCGCGAGATGCCGCGCGTCCGCGATGAGCCCGTCCGATATGTCGATCGCCGCGCGCGCTCCCCGCTCCGCGAGCCAGCGTGCTTCGCGAAGCCGCGGCACAGGGTGCGCGAAGCGCCGGCGGAGCGCGGGACCCGGGCTTCGCCCCTCCCGCAACTCCCGCAGCGCGCGCAACGGTCCACCCAGGCGGCCGGTGACGTAGATGCGGTCACCCGACTTCGCGCCGCTGCGCAGCAGCGGCACGATCGCGGTTCCCAGAACGGTCAGCGTCAGCGAGAGCTTCTCGCCCCGCGTCACGTCGCCGCCGAGTACCAGAGTGCCGGCTGAGGCGACGCACTCTCCGATCCCATCGGCTAGCTCGTCCACCAGCGGCACGTCGGTCTCGGGGAGTGTGAGCGCGAGAAAGATCCCCGCCGGCTCTGCCGCCATCGCGGCGAGATCGCTCAGCGCGGCGGCCGTGGCCCGGTAGCCGATCTCCGCGTGGGTGAGCCACTCCCTGCGAAAGTGCACGTCCTCGACACTCGTGTCCGTGCTCACTACGAGCTGGCCATTCGGCGGCAACTGCACGATCGCGGCATCGTCTCCGATGCTTCTTGCCAGGTTGCCCCAGCGCTGGAGCATGCGGCGCACGATGTCGAACTCGCCGCCCGGGCCGAGCGGGATGTGCGGACGAGTGTCGTTGCGGCCGGTCATCGTATCGCCGGCAGCTCGGCCAGTACGCCGGGAGCGAGCGTCTCCTTCACCGGCTGCCACGCATCGGGCAGCATGCGCAGCACGTCGTCCAGCGTCGTCCCGCGTGAGTTCCGCTCCCCGGTGGCAAGCTCGGCGGCCCGGCCGTGGATCCAGGCCGCGACGCACGCGCTCGAGAACGGATCGCCCGTCTGCGCCAGCAGCGTGCCGATCATCCCCGCGAGCACGTCACCGCTTCCGCCGGTAGCCAGCGCGGGGGTCCCGGCCGCGCTCACGCGAATCTCTCCGTCCGGCGCGGCGATCACGGTCGGCGTTCCCTTGAGCAGCACCACCGCGCCGAAGAAGCGCGCCGCCTCGAGGGCCACCTCGAACCGAGCCGCGTCGATCTCGCCGGCGTCGCGCTCGAGCAGCCGGCCCAGCTCGGCGGGATGCGGCGTGAGAACCGAAGGCCGGCCGTCCAGCAGCTCCACCAGCGAGCTCGCGTCGCGCGCGAAGATGTTGAGCCCGTCGGCGTCAACCACGAGCAGCTTCGCGCTGCCCCTGAACACGTGCTCGGCGAAACGCGTCCCGCGCGCGGTCTTGCCGAGCCCGGGACCGATCACGACCGCGTCGGCCCAAGCCGTGTTCGAGTCGTCGAACTCCGAGTCGGGCTGCCACTCCGTGACGAGCGCGGCCGGCGCGGCACCGTGCACGGCCGACACGCTCCCCTCGGCGACGCACAGCCGCAGCAGGCCGACACCGCTGCGGAACGCCGCCTGCGCGGCGAGCAGGACCGCGCCCGCCATCCCCTCGCTCCCGCCGACGATCGCGACCTTCTTGCGCGTCCCCTTGTGCGCGCGCGCCGGGATCGTCGGAATCTGCGGATACACGTCGCCGGCCGTGAGCAGCTCGGGAAGCTGCGTCTCCGAGTCGGGCGGCAGCAGCCCGATATCGAGCACCGCGATCCGGCCGCAGCTCGCTCGCGAGATGAGCTGTCCGCGCTTGGCCGAGCCGAAGGTCAGCGTCGCGTCGGCGACGACCGCTCCCGCGTGCGCGCCCGTCGTCGCGTTCAACCCGCTCGGCAGGTCGAGGCTGATCACGTACGCGCCGGCTGCGCGCGCCCTGGCGATCGCCTCCACCCCGGCTCCGATCGTGCCGGAAGGCGCGCCGGAAGATCCGGTTCCGAGCAAAGCGTCCACGATCGCGGCGCCGTCGGCGGGTGCTTTCGCGCGAGCGAGCGCCGGCGCCGCGCCGGCCCTGGCCGCCTTCGCGTCATCCGTGCGCGCTTCCGCGATCTCGACGGCAGCAACCGGAATGCCGCGGCGCGCGAGGTCTTCCGCCACGACCCATCCGTCACCGCCATTGTTGCCGCCGCCGGCGAGCACCCTCACTCCGGCGCGCGCGCGCTCGCCGAGCAGGCGCACGATCTCCGCGGAAGCTGCCGTGCCCGCGCGCCGCATCAGCTCACGCGAAGGAGTGCCGGCGGCCATGGTCGCGGCGTCCAGCGCCGCCGCTTCCGCCGCGCTGGTCACGAGTACCGTCATGTGAGTCGTCGTCCCGCGGCCGATGGCACCGCGGCCGCAGCAAAAAAGCTACGCCGGGCTGGCGCAGCCCCAGGGGTAGTCGCGCTCGAAAGCGCCGGCGAAATCGTACACGGCGATGTAGTCACCCGGGTTATCTGTCGGAGATTTGAGGAGCAGACCTTCGCTTACGCGCGTGAACACTACTG
>JANLGX010000370.1 GCA_024654005.1 Gemmatimonadaceae bacterium
GCCAGGGCAGACGGTGCTCGTGAGCGACGGAGTGATAGCCGCCATCGGGCCGGCCTCGAGCGTGCGCGCGCGAGCTGGTGACACCGTGATCGACGGCCGTGGAAAGTTCCGGATCCCCGGACTCGCGGAGATGCACGCGCATGTCCCCGGCGGCAACGCGCCGGAGCAGCTCGTGCGCGACATCATGTTCCTGTACGTCGCCAACGGCGTCACGACGATCCGCGGAATGCTCGGTGCGCCCATGCAATTGGAGCTGCGGGAGCAGCTGATGCGGGGCGAGATCGTCGGGCCTACACTGTACGTCGGAGCGCCGTCGCTGAACGGGCAGAGCGCGCCGACTCCGGAAGCGGCCGCGCGGCTGGTGCGCGAGCACAGGGCGGCCGGGTACGATTTCCTCAAGCTCCACCCGGGGCTGCTGCGCCCCGTGTACGACGCGCTCGTCTCGGCGGCGCGCGAGATCGGAATCACTTTCGCCGGCCACATCTCGGCGGCGGTGGGGTTGGAGCGCACGCTGGAGGCGCGGCAGTCCACGATCGACCATCTCGACGGATACCTGGAGGCGTCGCTGCCCGAGCCGCTGCGCTCGCGCATGATGGCCGGCACCGTTCCATTCGGCGAGTGGGTGCCGGCGGTGGATCCCGCGCTGGTGCGGTACTGGGCGGGGCGTACGCGCGACGCGGGAACGTGGAATGTGCCGACCGCGTTCCTGTGGGAGAGCTTCTATTCCGCGGAATCGCCGGAAGAAGCGGCGCAGCGGCCGGAGATGCGGTACGCATCGCCGCAGCTGGTGAGCGGTTGGATGCGGCAGAAGCGCGACATGACGCAGTCGCAGCAGGCGCAGGGTGTGCGGACCGAAGACATCGACCGGTTCCTGGAGCTGCGGCGGCTGGCGCTGCGCGCGCTGGGGGATTCGGGCGCGTTGCTGCTGATGGGGACGGACTCACCGCAGATGTTCAACGTGCCGGGTTTCGCGCTGCAGCGTGAAGTAGTGGTGATGCAGGAGGTGGGACTGACGCCGTTCCAGATTCTCGAGAGTGGCACGCGCAACGTCGCGCGCTACGCCGAGCGTGAGCTCAAGCTCGACGGCAAGTTCGGGTCGGTCGTGCGGGGAAATCGGGCCGATCTGGTGCTGCTCGACGCAGACCCGCTGGCCAACGTGCGGAACCTGGCGCGGCGGTCCGGGGTGATGGTGCGCGGGCGCTGGTTTCCGGCCGCGGAACTGCAGCAGGGACTGGACGAGATGGCGAGGCGGTACCGGCTCGGCCCATAGAGCCGGTTGAAAGAGACGCTCGCGCCGGGTAGTTTGCGAGGCTGTCTTACGTCGGGCCAGGTAGCTCAGTTGGTAGAGCAGCGGACTGAAAATCCGCGTGTCGGCGGTTCGATTCCGTCCCTGGCCACGTTTACTAAATCAATCCGACAACGGCCCCTTCGCGGGGCCGTTGTCGTTCATGGCCGGGCCGCGACGCTGAAGAGTGTGACGTTCGGCCGTGGAAATTCCGCCTTCCAGCCGTGCCACTCGCCGATCCAGCGCATGGTCGCCTCGGCATAGAAACAGACGTGCGTCGGGTCGCGCCGGTACCACCAGTCGGCGAACGCGTCCTCGCCTGGATAGAACATCGTCATCACCCCGAGCATGCCGCCCGGCGCCAGCATGCGCCGCAGCGTCGCGAACATGCGGGCGGGGTCGTGCGCGTGCTCGACGACCTCCGAGCAGGTGATGAAGTCGTACCGTTTGTCGAGCAGGGTCTCGTCCGGCGCGAAGAACGGATCGTACGCGGCGCACGGAAAGCCGGCCGCCGCGAGCATCTCCGACAGCACGGGCGTGGGACCGCAACCGAAGTCGAGCCCGCGCGCGCCGGGCCGTAGGCGCTCCACCAGAGGATCGGCCAGGCGCCGGAGAAACAGCACGTAGTTCGGATCGCCGCGATCGTTGTTGTGGAGCTCGTAGCGGGCGCGCTCATCGGCCGCGGAGAGACGCCGCGAGGGTGTCAGGTAGATGAGATGGCACACCCGGCAGGCGAAGTAACCCTTGCCGTCTCCGCTTTCGACGGACCTCGGCCGGGCCGCGTGGCAGAGCGGACACTTCGGCACGACGGAAATCAATCTCGAGGTGCGTGCGGGCCGCATGACGTGAAACGTACCTACGCCGCCAGGAACCTCTCGAACCTCTCGGCCAGGAAAGCGGCGTTTGGCTTGAGTTCCGATTCACGTGGAAGAGTCAACTTCGTCCCGTGCAATTCCTGCAAGCCGTGGAGAAGCATGGGGCCGTCCTTCTCTTGTAGTACGTCACCCCGAATGTGCACTCGCGAATCCGGATCTACTCCGAGAATATCACAGTCATATGCCGAATGATGAATCTTGCACAACCCAAGTCCATTGGAGACGATTGGCTCTCCAAGAGGATGCTTGTCCGCGAGAATGTGGGCGGCGTCCAGCAGCTCGACGTGACGAATTCGGCATATAGCGCATTGCTCCCGGTATGCCCGAAGCACAATTCTACGGAAGTGTTGCCGGTGCAGTCTCTCCATGACAGCACGAGTGGCGTATTCTCGACGGCCAATCGTCGCCGCATCTGTCGCTGTCAGCAATGCGGAAGGCTGGTCTGCGGCCAGGGAAAACTGGAGTTCGTTGGGCTGATCGCCGACAACGTAAACCGGCAGGATCGCGTCATAGACTCCGGGATCTAACCGCGACCAGGTAGATCAGAGGCTTCGCCTGCTCCATTGCAACGCGCAATGAAACATTGTCGGACTGGTTCGGATCCTGCCCACGGTATTTGTAGATGAAGCGGCCGGCTGCTATATCGTGAATATCGGCATAGGGTGAATCGGCGGAAGTCTGCACGCTCAAAGCCGCTCCACCTCGTCCCAGTACCGCGGGTTTGAAAATGCCCTTCATGTGATTCCAGATGGGAATGCGCTGACCGCGGACTGTTACCCCGGCCATTAGCTCGTCGCGGGGGATCCTGGTCGCATATCGATCCCGTAACTGCTGAACCCGGGCAAACGCAGCCGCCCTTAGTTCAGTGTCCAAAGAAGAATCAGGCATCAGACTAAATCGTACGTCTCGGCCAGGCCTAACGCTACGACCGCAAGTGCAGGAGCCATCGATGGAGAAACACTTCCGTCATGGGGCCGTAAAGATGGGGCAACAGCCCGCGAACCGTTTTTGGCGGACGAATGTCTAATCGGTCAGGCCGGATCACTCTTTTCAGCAGCTACCGCCATGCATTTCCACCGACTCCCCGACCTCAGTTCGCCTTTTCGCAGAGCAACGCCCGCCGCTGTCGTAGCGGCGCTCACGCTTTGCCTGGCACCTTTGCCCTCAGCGGCCCAGGATCCGCAAGCGGACATCATTCGCGGGCGGGTGACCGACGACTCGAGTCGGGCGGTGGTAGGGGCCTCCATCACGGTTACCCGCGGGCCGGATCGTGCCACGCAGGAGACGAAGACGGACAGCGCGGGCGATTATCGCGTCCGGTTCGACACCGGCACGGGCGACTATCTCGTGGCGGTCAGCGCTGAAGGACTCCGTTCCGCGCGGCGCAGAATTCAGCGCCAGGGAACGGAGAGAGAGCTGGTCGCCGACTTCACGCTCTCGTCCAACCTCGCCGAGCTGGAAGCGGTGCGGATCAACGCGATGCGGCCCGTCCGCGCGAACAACAACGTCAGCCCCACGCAGCTCGAGGCCGGATCGTCCGAGCGCTGGGCCGACGGCGTCGCCGGGCAAGTCGCGCCGACGGTCGCCGGAGATCTCAACGCGCTGGCTGGCACGATGTCGAACGTCACGCAGACGCCGGGCGGGATATCCATACTCGGCGCGGGCGCGGAGTCCAATCTCACCACGCTGAACGGGATGGGAATGGCCGCTGCATCGGTGCCGCGCGCGGCGCGCACCGAGACGCGTGTCACCGGCGCGACATTCGATCCGACCCGCGGCGGCTTCGCCGGCGCGAACATAGACGTGCGGCTGGGTCCGGGAAGCAGGATCTACCAGCGCCGCAACGGCTTCGTCACGCTCGACCCGCAGGCGCTGCAGTTCGCGGATGCCACGGCGCTTGCGCTGGGCGCGAAGAGCGGCGGCTTCAAGGCGAGCTTCGGCGCCGACGGCGAGCTGATCCGCCGCGCGCTCACGTACAACGTCGCAGTCGAAGTCGCGCAGAACTCCAGCGATCCCGCGACGCTGCTGGACGCCGACGT
>JANLGX010000371.1 GCA_024654005.1 Gemmatimonadaceae bacterium
GTTCCGGCGTGCTGGGGTATCTCGCGGCCGATCGCGGCCGCCACTCCGCGCAGCTCTTCCATCAGCGCGGCGAACTGCTCGGGATACAGCGACTGCGCGCCGTCGGACAGCGCCCGCTCGGGCTCCGGATGCACCTCGAGCAACAAGCCGTCCGCGCCCGCCGCGAGCGCGGCGCGAGCCATGGGCCCGACCATGTCGCGCAGCCCGGTGCCGTGGCTCGGGTCCGCCACGATCGGCAGGTGCGACAGCTGATGCACGGTCGGTATGGCGGTGAGATCGAGCATGTTGCGGGTGGCCGTGTCGAAGGTGCGCACGCCGCGCTCGCACAGGATCACCTGCGTGTTCCCTTCGGCCAGGATGTACTCCGCGCTCAGCAGCAGATCGTGGATCGTCGCCGCCATCCCGCGCTTGAGCAGCACCGGCTTGCCGATCCGGCCCACGGTCTTGAGCAGGGAATAGTTCTGCATGTTCCGCGCGCCGATCTGGATGCAGTCGGCGACCTCGGCCACGAGGTGCGCGCCCTCGTCGTCCATCGCTTCCGTCACGATCGGGAGTCCTGTCTCGCGCTTCGCCAAGGCCAGCAGCTCGAGCCCCTGCTTGCCGAGCCCCTGGAACGAGTACGGCGAGCTGCGCGGCTTGTACGCGCCGCCGCGCAGCGCGCTGGCGCCGGCGTCCCGCACCGCGCGCGCCGCGGCGATGATCTGCCGCTCGCCCTCGACGGAGCACGGGCCCGCAACGACCGGCGCGGTATCACCACCGAAGGCCACGCCGGGCGCGATCGTCACGATGGTGTTCTCCGGCCGCCATTCGCGCGACACCTGCTTGTACGGCTGGGTGACGTGAATGACCTGCGCGACTCCCGCCAGCGCCTGCAGCCGCGACGAGTTGATCCGCCCGTCGTTGCCGACGATTCCCACGGCGGTCCGCTGCGCCCCGGGCATCGGGCGCGCCGAGTATCCCATCTCCTCGATGATCTCGACGACCCTGTCTATCTCGGCGCTCGTAGCGCCGTGCTTCATCACAACCAGCATTCTATGTCGTTCGCTTCATGTAGTTGTAGTTAGCACGCAGCACGCAGCGTAGTTATGCGACCAACGAAGCAGTGCTTTCGTCACGCACTTCGCTTTCAGCCGCTCTATCGCCAGTCAGCCTGACGCTCACGAGACTGGAAACCCCCGGCTCCTGCATCGTCACACCATACACCGCGTCCGCCGCTTCGGTAGTGGTCCGCGGGTTGTGCGTGATCACGATGAACTGGGTCTTCTTCTTGAACTCGTTCAGCATGCGCACGAAACGGCCGATGTTCTGGTCGTCGAGCGGCGCGTCCACTTCGTCCAGCAGGCAGAACGGGCTCGGCTTGTTCAGGAAGATCCCGAACAGCAGCGACAGCGCCACCAGGGCGCGCTCGCCGCTCGACAGCAGGTGAATGCGTTGCGTCCGCTTGCCGCGCGGCGACGCGTGGATCTCGATGTCGCCCTCCAGCGGCGTGTCGGGATTCTCCAGCCGCAGGTCGCACTCGCCGCCGCCGAACAGCGTGACGAAGATCCGCTTGAAGTTCTCCCGCACGGCGACGAACGTCGTCAAAAAGAGATCGCGCGCGGTGACGTCGATCTCGCGGATCGCCTGGTGCAGTGACGCCTTGGCCGACGCGAGATCGGCGCGCTGCGCCGTCAGGAACTCGAGCCGCTTCGACTCCTCGTCGTGCTCCTCGATGGCCAGCGGGTTCACGGGGCCGAGCGCGTCGGCCTGCTCGCGCAGCGCGGCCGCTTGGGCCCGCAGCTCGTCGTCCGACAGATCCAGCGGCTCCGCCGACGCCAGCAGCTCGTCGAGCGGCTTCCGCCACTCGATCTCGAGCCGCTCTCGGATGCTCGTCTGCTTGCCCGATAGCTCGCTGTGCCGCAGCTCCGCGGTGTGCAGCTCCTCGCGCAGCGCGAGCGTGCGGCGGCGAATCTCGTCCAGCTCGTGCTCGGCGCGGGTGAGATCTTCGTCCGCGGTCTTCACACCCAGCTCGGCCGCGGCCATCCTGGCCTCGACGTCCCTGTACGTCGCGTCGAGCGCCTCGAGGTCGAGCCGGGACTTGGCGAGCTGCTCCCCGAGGTGCGCGTCGGACTGCGACAGCGTGGACAGCTCGGTCACCAGCGACTCCACGCGCGTGGACGCGGACGCCAGCTCTTCGTCGAGATGCCGCTCGCGGTCCTGCGCCACCTGCAACCGCGCCTCGGCCTGCGCCTTCGCCACCTGCGCCCCGGTGCGCCGGTCACGCGCCGCTTCCTGCTTGCGCTCGGCGTCGAGCAGCAGCTCCCGCGCGGCCGCGATCTCGGCGTCGCGCTCGCTGGTGTGCTCGCGCTGCGCCTGGAGCTGCGTGTCCACGCCCGTCATGCGCTTCGCCAGCTCGCTCCGACGCTCGTCGATTCGCGCGCGCACGGCCGCGGCTTCGGCCAGCTCCCGCGCGGCGCGCTGGTGCTGCCGGTGCAGCTCGGAGAAGCGGTCCTCCGCCTGCCGCGTGTCCCGCGTCGCGGTGGCGACGGCGGCGTTCGCGGTCTCGAGCACGGCCTCGGCGGCCGCGAGCGAGTGCCGCGCCGCGCGTGAGCGCGCCGACGATTCAGCGTGTCGCGCGCGAGCTTCGGTGAGCCGGTCGGCCAGCTCGCCCAGCTCGGCTTTGCGCCGCAGCGGACCCGGGCCGGCGAGCGCGCCCGGGAGCCACACCGCGCCCCGCGCATCCACGAACGCGGTCCCTTCGCCGATCGGCCTCGTGCCGCCGAGCAGCGCGCGCACCCAGCGGTCGGCGGGTGCGACCGGTGTCACGCTGCGCAGCAGCTCGTCCGCTTCCTGCGACGACGCGGCGTCCGGCGCCCGGTCGGCGGGCAAAAGGAGCAGGGGACCGGGGTTGGTGCGCAGGTGCCACTCACGCACGGCGTCGGCGACGCCCGCGTCGCGCACGAGCACCGCGTGCACGCCCGCGCCGAGGAATCTCTCCACGAGTCCGGCGGCGGCCGTGCCCGCGGTGATGAAATCACTGAGCGGTCCGAGAATCGCGCCGGTGCCGAACTGCTCGCGCTCCTCCAGCAGACGCGCGGCCGCGGGCGCGAGCCCGACCCGCTCGCTCTCGAGCGCCTCCAGCGCGTGCATTCGCGCTTCCATCGTGGTCTGCTCTTCGCCGACGCTCAGCATCTCCGCGCGCGCGAGCGCCTCGGAGTCGCGCGCGATGTGCACGGACGCCTCCGCTTCGGCGGCGGTAGCTTCGGCCGCGGCGAGCTGCGTGCGCGCAATCTCCAGTCCGTCGCGCGCGGCGTCCATCTCGCGCTCCAGCCCGCCCGCCGTCTCGCGCAATTGCTGCTCTTCCTGCGATAGCGCCACCAGCCGCTGCTCGATCTCGCCCAGCTCGCGCTCGGCGGCGTCGCGGTCCAGCGTCAGGCGGTGCAGATGCTCGGAGAGGTCGCGGGCTTTCCGCTCCGCGGCCTCGAGCGACGCGCGCGCGGCCGCGAGCGCGCCGCGAACTTCTTCCTCCGCGCCGACTTCCTTCTGCACCGCGTCGATCGCTTCGGTGAGATGGTACTCCAGCTGCGCGCGCTCGGCCGCCGACCGCACGCGCTCGGCCGCTACCCGCTCCGCGACCGCGCCGCCTTCGCGGTGCTCCTGCTCCGCCTTCTCCCGTCGCATGAGCGCGTGCCGCTGGCGCTCCTCGGCGACCATGATCTCGCGCCGCAGCGAGTCGAGCGCGTCCCGCTGCTCGGTGGCCAGCCGCGTCAGCTCGGCGCGCTGAGCTTCGGTTGCCGCGCGCAGTCCGTGCGCGGCGTCGCGCGCGGCTTCGGCGCGGGTGACCTCGGCTTCCGCCAGCGGCGCGGCCTCGCGCAGCCCGGCGACTTTCGCGCCGAGGTCGGCGAACTCGCCGTGCCAGGACGCCATCTCGCGCGCGGCCAGCGCGATCTCGACCGTGAATCGCCGCTTCGAGATCTCCTCGGCGCGCTCGGCCTTCTTTCGCTGCCGCGCCAGCGACCGCACCTGCGACTGCACTTCGCTCAGCAGATCGTCGAGCCGCGACAGGTCGACCGTGGTCTCCTCTAGGCGCCGCTCGGCGGTGCGCTTGCGGTCGCGGTACAGACTGACGCCCGCGGCTTCCTCGAACAGCTCGCGGCGCTCGTCGGGCTTGTCGGACAGGAGCGCGTCGATCATGCGCGCTTCGATCACCACGCCGGCGTCCGCGCCGAGCCCGGTGCCGCGCATCATGTCGTGGATGTCGCGGAGGCGGCACGCCGAGCGGTTGAGGAAGTACTCGCTCTCGCCGGAGCGGCTCAGCCGCCGCGTGACGACGACTTCGCGGAAGGGGACGTCGAGCCCGCCGTCGTCGTTCTCGAAGTGGAGCGAGACTTCCGCGATGTTGACCGGCCTACGGGCGGACGAGCCCTGAAAGATCACCTCTTCCATCTTGGCGCCGCGCAGCGCCCGCGCGCGCTGCTCGCCGAGCACCCAGCGCACCGCGTCGGACACGTTGGACTTGCCGCACCCGTTGGGGCCGACGATCGCGGTCACGCCCGGCTCGAAGCTGAACTCCGTCAGGTTGGCAAACGACTTGAATCCCTGCAACTCGAGCTTGGTCAGCCGCACTAAAGAGTTCTCCCTTTCCGGTATACCAGCAGCGATCGAATTCCCGCTGAGCTCAACGAGTCCTGCAACACCGCCGCGTCGGCCGGCGCGGCGAATGCCCCGGCGTACACGAGCGCGGTTCCCTCCGGCTGCAGCAGCGCGTAGACCGGCAGCCCGCGAGCCAGATATTTCTGCAGCGCGCCCGGGACACCACCGGCCGTGGTCACGCTGTCCACGAGGAGCGCGAACGGCACGCGCACCACGAACCCCGCGGACTCGGCGACGACCCGCGAGCGGCGAACAGCGACGAGCAGCGAATCAGCGCTCCGGATTTCAGGGTATGCGCCTCCGACGACACGATACCAGGTGATTCGATCGGGCCCCACGGGCACCGGCGAGATCGTTCCGGCCGGGACTGCTTTCAGCTTCTCGCGCAGCTCAAAGTTAGCACCTTCGAGGGTATTTGCCGCGAGAAATTCCACCGCGTAGGCCGATGCCATAGCCGAGTCGCGAGGGTTGCCCACGAGCACGCTGTCGGGCGCCGGCGGCGCGGGGACGGCGAGCGGCACGCTCACGCGTGGCGCGGCGTTCTCCGAGCTGGGCGCCGACTGGGTGATGAGGAACGTCGTCACTGCCAGGACGAGCACCAGCGCCGCCAGGCCCGCCGACGCATACGCGCGCGGCGACAGCCCCGCGGGCAGCAACCGCTCGTCCTCCATGGGGATCTCGCGTGTGGGGCGGTGCCGCTTCGGCAGTGGCGGGCTGTCCGGCGACGGGATCCGCTTGAGGACGAGGAATTGCGGCGGCGGATTCACCAGCGCCTTGCCGACGACGACCGCGCCGTCGACGCTCTCGACCAGCTTCCGCAGCCCCGGGGCGGCGGCCGACGCCACGATCAGCAGCAGCGAGCCGTGCTTGCGGAATTTGCGCGCGAGAGCCAGCCAGCGCGTGCTCTCGTACACGCCGTCCTGGCGCACGTCGTCAGTCCCGCTGGGGAGGACGAACAGCCGGGACGATCCGGCGACCGGGCGCTCGAGCCGCGCGAACGACACGCCGTACAGGATCGCTTCCGTCACCCCGTCGAAGTTCCAGTCTCCCAGCAGGGCCTGGATCGGACGAACGTCGCCGCTCAGGTCGGCGATGGTGACCTTGCGACGCTCGGCTGCCGTGCGCGCCATCCCGAGCGCGACCTCGGCGGCGACTTCATCGGTCTCGCCGCAGACGACCACGGCGTGGAAGCCGTCCACCACGAAGGCGAACGCGCTGCCGGCCTCGTCCCAGCTTCGGCCGGAACGCCGGCCGCGCAACGCGCTCAAGGCTCCCCTTCGTAAACCCAGTAGGGGCGGCCCGACTCGCGGCCCACGCGCTCGGCTTCCGCGCGGAGCGCGAACGGCCCGGCGATGACGCGGTACACGCGCGTGCCCGCGGTCTGCGTGGCGACCACTCTGACGGACGAGCTGCGCAAGGATATCTCGCGCGCCGCGGCGATCGCCGCGTCCTCGGACAGCATCGCCGCGAACGACACCGTGTAGCCGACGGGTGCCGGCGGGGGAGGCCGCGGCGCGGGCTCGCCGGTCCGCGGTGGCGGGGCGGAATCCACCGGCGGCGGCGCGACCGAGTCGATCAGCAGCGTCTCGGGCTGGGTGAAATCCACCGGCCGGTCGAGCCCCGCGGGGCGCGCGCGGAATCCGTTCCAGGACGTGAAATACCAGAAATCCCGACCGCCGCCCTTGACAGTCCGCACGGACTGCAGCGATTCGGGCTCGACGATCTCGACGTCGGCGCCTCGCAGCGTGACCACGGCGCCATCGGGAGCTACCGTCGGAAGATCACTCTTCCACTCGGTCTCGGCGCTGCCGATGAGCCGGTTCGTGCCGACGGCGATCATCCACGCCGAGTCGCCGGACGCGGGCCGGACAAGGAGATAACGGCCGAGGGGATCCATGCGCAGCTCGCGCGGCCGCGCGGGCAGCTTGATGGTCTCGGTCAGTCTTCCGCTGTACCTGTCGATGACGCTCACTACTTCCGCGTCACGGTTGGCCACGTAGATGCGGTCGCCGCTCGGCGTGGGCGCGACGGCGATCACCGGCGAGCGAAAGCGGACGCTGCGCGCGACTGAGAGATCGCGGCCGGCGATTCCGATGAGCGCGGTGTCGGTCATGAAGTAAACGCGGTCGCCGATCTGGTTGCGCACCGCGGTCCCGGCGGCCGGCAGGTACGCGGTGTCGAGCAGCGTCGTGTCGGGGGCGCGCATCCGCCAGACCGTGGTGCGTCCGCCCTCGCGCGCGGTGACGATGAGCGAGCCGTCCGGCTGCGGGATCACGGATCGCGGCGCTGCGGGAGGGGTGAAATCCCAGTCGCCGGCGGGAGTGAACCGGCGAACGCGCGGGCCGTCCACCGCGTAGATCGCGTTGCCGTCGGCGGAAGAGATTGAGGTGAGCTTGCCGCGCGACGCGATGGACACGCGTGCGAGCCGGAGGTCGAGCCGGGCGGGATTTCCGCTCGCCGTGACGAAGGAGAGCAGCCCGGCTTCCGGATCGAACGCGAGCGCGCGGTCGATCGCGCTTACCGACGGCCCGCGCCACACGACGGAATCGAGCGCTGGATAGACGTACCCGCGCGCGGCGCCGCCGGTGCGGGGGATGCGGAGCACGATCGGGTCGGGACCGCGCATGGTCCCGTTGGAGCGCTCGGTCGCGGGGCGGGGCTCGCGGTCGCCGCATGCCGCCACGAGGAGCGCGACGGCCAGGACCGATGTGTGGCTTCTCAAAGTGCTATTGGCTGTTGGCTGTTAGCTGGTGGCTTGATCCATGAGCCGACAGCGAAACAAACATTGCCAACAGCCAATAGCCAATAGCCAACAGCTGCCTAAAAGCTTGGCCCCAGCGAGAACGTCCAGTTCCCCTTCCTATCGGGCCGTGAGAGCGGGATCGCGTAATCGAAGCGGATCACTGCCAGGCCGAACAGGTTCATGCGCACGCCCGCCCCCCAGCTCGTCATCGGGACGCGGTGAATCTGGTAGTCGTAGTCGTCCGGCTTGCTGAGCGACACCTGCTGCCCCTTGGTCCACGCCAGGCCGGCGTCGTAAAACACGACCGCGTCGAGCGGAGGGAGCCCGAAGCTCGATCCGATGTCGAACCGCCGGATCAGCGGAAAGCGGAACTCGGCGTTGGCGACGATCACGCGGCTCCCGACCAGCTCGGCCGTGCTGCAAGCGCTGCTCGCGCGTCCGGCCACGCCCGTGCCAAGGAACTCGTTGCACTCCGCCATGCCGCCGTAGAAGTTCGCCCGGTCGTACCCGCGCACGAAGTCGGGCCGCCCGATGTATTTCGGGAAAAGGTCTTCATCACGTCCCGTCGCCACCGCGCCCAGCAGCCGGGTCGCGAACGTCAGCGTGTTGGGAATGATCGGGAGGTAGCCGCGGGCATCGGCCAGGTAGTCCATCCGCTGGACGGAACCGAAGCTCGGCGTCAGCTCGAGCCGCATGCGCTTGCCGGTCAGCGGGCCGGTGTAGCCGAAGAACGCGTTGTCCGTGACGAAGGCGATAGCAGGCGAGAAGTAGTTGAGGCTCGGCGCCTTGTCCACGGTCTCGAGGAGCGGCGAGCCCACGAAGCCGCCCGGGAAGATGTCGTACTGGAAGACGAAAATCTCGCGGGAGATGCTGTTGAACTGCGCGCCCAGCTCGAACCGCGTGAACCGGTTCAGGGGATACATCGAGTTGGCGAAGATGTTCTTCTGGACGAACCGGCCGAACAGCTGCTGCACGGTGAAGCCACCGGTTTCCTCATTGTCGCGGAGCTGCGCGTTGGTCAGCGGCAGGATCAATGGCTGGAGGTAAGCTCCCGTCGCATATTGCAGCCTGCGGCTCATGTTGGTGTACGCGAGAAATCCGCTCGCGTCCTGCAGCCGGCCGTTCACGTTCGCCGACGCGGCAATCTGGTGGTTCCCCAGCAGATCGCTGAAGATGATCGTCGTCCCGCCGGCGAACCCGCTCGAGCCCATGTAGTTCGGCGTATAGCCGATGTCGGTCTGCGCTATGTAGTCGGCGCGGAATGCCGGCTTGTACTTGTATTCCTTGAAGCGCGTGATGTCGGGCAGCGCGGCTTCGGGCTGCGCGATCAGCTCGCTGATACTGGCCGGCCTGTCTTCGGCCTCGATCTCGGTCGCGCTGAGCCGCGCCGACGCCCGCGATCCCTCAGGAGCGCGATATACCGAGCTCTGATCCGGACGCGCGGGCTCCTCGACGACCGGGACCGGCGTCACCGGAGTCGCGGCGGCCGGAGCGCGCGCGGCGGCGCGGAACGGCTCGCCGCGCAGCGAGCGCGGATTCGTGACCGTCCAGACGCTGTAATCGCCGTTCTCGTAGTACACCATCGCCAGCCGGTCCGCCTGCCGCGCCCAGGAGATCGCGGGGCTGTACTCGGTGATGGCGTTGACGCCCGAGACGACGTTGGTGAGCTGGTAGTGCGTCGCGCTGCCCACCTCGTACAGGAACACGTTCGGGATCCCGGTGCGGTCCGATATGAACGCGATGGACTGGCCGTCGGGCGACCACTGCGGGTTCAGGTTGTGTCCCGCCTGTCCGGCGAGGAGCGTCACCTCGCCCGAAGCGAGGTCCAGCATGCTCATCCGCCACCCGCCAAGGCGCAGTATGTCGAGATCCAGGACGCCGCGCTCCGACGCGAACACGACGCGAGTCCCGTCGGGCGACCAGGACGGCTGCAGATCGCCGTACTTGTCGTTGGTGAGCTGGCGGAAGTTCTTGCCGTCCACGTCCACCATGTACAGGTCGGTGATCCCGCCGCGCGCGCCGCTGAACACGAGCCGGCGGTCGTCGGGCGACCACGACGGGCTCATCGCGCCGTCGATCGGCAGGTCGATCCGCTTCAACGTGCGCTGGTTGCGCACGTCGATGATGTACAGCACGTCCTTGCCCTGGCGCTGGCCGGTGAAGGCGAGCCGGGTGCCGTCGTTGGAAAAGCTGCTCTGCGAGT
Organism: Gemmatimonadaceae bacterium; assembly: GCA_024654005.1. Classification (GTDB taxonomy): domain Bacteria; phylum Gemmatimonadota; class Gemmatimonadetes; order Gemmatimonadales; family Gemmatimonadaceae; genus JACDCY01. Next base: position 9,579 of record JANLGX010000371.1, read on the forward strand.
ACAGCAGCCGCAGCTCCTCGAAGTTCGGGTTGGTCGTGCTCTGCACCAGCTTCTTGATGCGCTTGCCGGTGACGCCGTCGCCGAGCCACAGATCTATGAAGTAATCGCCGCGCTTCGGGTCGCCGTTGGCGAGAAACGCGATGTACTTGCCGTCGGGCGAGAGCGCGGGCGCGAGGAAGATCTCGCCGCGCGTGTTCCGCGGAGTGAGCAGCGGGGTGGCGAAGGCGCTCGGCCGGTTGAGCGTGGAGACCGTGGGCATATACTTGGTCTGCATCGCCTCCCGCCACTCGTCGCTGAGCTGCTCGGTGGAGATGCCGAGCTCGCGCCGGAACGCGCGCTCCACGCCGATGGTGGTGATCGCCTGCAGCAGCTCGCCGATGGCTTCGTCGCCGAAACGCTGGCCGATGTACTGCCAGACCGCTTCACCGAAGCGGTACGGGAAGTACTTATCCGGGCGCTCGGTCATCTGCGCGATGGTCGGCAGCGTGCCGTTGACGACGGCGTCGCGGATCCACGCCGACGTCAGCGGGTGCTCCGGGCCGATCGACAGGTACTCGGCCATTCCTTCCATGAGCCAGAGCGGGGGGTCCGCCCGCTGGAGCCGCTCGATGCCCTGGCCGGCCTTGCCGCGCGCAAAGATGTCGTACTGGAACGAGTGGGTCAGCTCGTGCGCGAGGACGTGCTCGAAGCTGCGGTAGTCGCCCGTGAACGGCAGGAGCAGGCGATGGCGGCCCGCCTCCGTGACTCCGCCCACTCCCTCGCCCAGGTCGCCCGTGACGTTGTTCTGCCCGAAATCGGAGCGGGATGCGAAGAGAATGATCGGCTTCTTCTCGCGGAACTGGTGGCCGAGCACCCGCGACAACCGCTCGTACGCCCGCTCGGCCATTCTGGCCGCGTCGGTGATGGCGGTCTCTTCCTCGGGGTAGAAATGGATCGTGAAGTGCTCCGTCTCCAGCACCCGCCAGCGGAAATGGCGGTACTGCACCTGGTTCTGCCCGAAGTACTGCTGGGCGGGAAGGGACGTGGCCGCGGCGGCCAGCGCGACGGTCGCAAGCGCGAGAGTAAGTCTCAGTCTCATTGCAGTGCCCCCTCGGGACTGATCTCGATCGCTTCGGCGTCGCTCCAGAGACGTTCCAGCTGGTAGAAAGAGCGCAGCGTCGGGTGAAAGAGATGGACCACGAAATCGACGTAATCGAGCAGAACCCAGCGACCCTGTTCCAACCCTTCGACGTGGTGCACCCGAATGCCGTCCTTCTTCAATTCGGCGATGACGTGCTCGCCGACCGAGCGGACGTGCGTATCCGACGTCCCACTGGCTATGACGAAGCAGTCCGTCATGTCGGTCACTTTTCTCAGGTCCAGCACCACCACATCGTTCGCTTTCATGTCGAGGCAGAGCGCTGCCGCTCGTTGCGCTGCTGCTACGGCGTTAAGGTCGGTTGACGCCATTCAATTCGTGCGAGGGTTCTCTGCGGGACGGTTCCCGCCAGCTAAGGTATTGCCCGATCGGCCCGAATGTTCCCGGTCAGCTGACTTTCTGCATTTGCCAAGCCACTTTCCGGCCGCGCTTACTGCTTGATGACCCAGACTTTTATCTCCGCGCGCACGTCGGCGTGGACGCGGATCGGAACCCGGTAGACGCCGAGCGCCTTGATGGGCTCTTGCAGCTCGATCTGGCGCTTCTCGATCTTGAACCCCTGACCCTCGAGCTGGTGCGCGATGTCGGCCGTAGTGACCGAGCCGAACAGCTTGCCTTCCTCGCCCACGCGGGCGGAGAAGGTCAGCGAAACGGGCTCCAGCTTCTTCGCCAGCTCTTCGGCCGCTTCCCGCCGCGACGTCTCGGCGCCCTCGAGCCGCTCGCGCTCCTGCTCCATCCGCTTCTTGTTGCCGGCGGTCGCCTCGTAGGCGAAGCCGCGGGGCAGGAGGTAGTTCCGGGCGAAGCCCGCGGACACGTTCACGATGTCGCCGGTGTGGCCGAGGTTGTCGACTGCTTGTCTCAAGATGACTTCCATTATCCGATTTCTCTTGGTTTGTGGTGAGGCTTTTGGGTGATTAGTGATGGATGATTAGTGATTGGTAACGGCGTTCCAAGTGAGCCGATTGTATGCTTTTGACTAATCACCAATCACTAATCACTAATCACCATTGCTACGCAGCTTTTGCCCGGCTGCGCCAATCCAGCCAAGTGTCACTCAGCCCGAGCGCGCCGAGCGCCGGCGGGAAGAGCGAGAAGAGAACGGCCAATACGACGAACACTCCGCCCTTGGTGACCCAGGCCAGCACGCCGAGGCCGCGGACGAAATAGAGCATCGCGAAAAATACGACGAGATTCAGCCCGACCGCCTGCGCTTCCGCGAACGCCGGCAGCAGGAGGATGGTCAGCCCCACGGCCAGACCCCAGACCAGCTGATCGTTGAAGCGAAAGGTGCGCAGCGGGGCGAGCGGCGGGCCGATGCGCACGCGGCTCAGCCGCTGGAACACCGCCCAGCCGAGGGCGAGCGCCGCCAGGGTCTGGAGCGCGAGCAGCGCCGGCGCGAGCACCCCCGAGATCTGGGGCGCGATGCGCAGCCGCTCCTTGGTCCGCTCGAGGTTCTGCGCCACGCCTTCCGAGTTCGAAGCCGCACCGACGATCTCGTCCGCGCCGGCGTCGAACGCTTCGAGCGTCGCCTGATTACGCGTCACGAACTCGCCCGAGACGATCGTCTGCAGCCGCTCGAACGAGCCCGCCCGCGCCCCCAGCACGGCCAGCGCGATGACGAAGCCCGCCAGCACGGTGAGCAGCGCGCGGCCGAAGAACGGACGATCTGGCCCTAGGACGGCGGCCAGGCCGAAGATGCCTGCCACGAGCAGGATCCAGCCGCGCTCGAGCCAGTAGTACGCGTCGCCGTCGACACCGGGACGGAACAGCAGCCAGAGCGCGGCGGCGAGCCACACCACGGCCGTCATCGCGGGCGCGCCGCGAATCCAGCCTACCACGGCGCAGGCCGCGATGATCGTCGTCAGCATGACGTGCCATGCCTTCACCGGCGCGTAAAAGCCCAGCACCGGCACGATGCTGACGACGATGAAGCCGATCAGCGCGAAGATGAGTCCGCGCCAGCGCTGCTTCGGGGGCTCCGGTGCGGGTGCGGCCGTCATCTCAGGCGGTGTGACCCCTCGTATAAGGAATCAGCGAGAGGAAGCGGGCCCGCTTGATCGCCGTCGCGAGCTGGCGCTGGTGCCGGGCACAGGTTCCGCTCAGCCGGCTCGGCAGGATCTTGCCGTGGTCGGTGATGAAGCGGCCGAGCGTGCGGTCGTCCTTGTAGTCGACGAAGCGGACGCGCGTCTCGCAGAACGGGCAGGATTTCTGTGGTCGTCTCATGGATCAATCCTCGTCGTCGTCATCGTCGTCGCGGCGGAGCGCGGCGGCGGCCAGCTCTTCCTGCGTCAGCGCGGGCGCGCCGACTTCGTGCTCGTGCAGGCTGATCAGGTGGCGAACGAGCCCGTCGTCGAGCTTGAGCGCGCGCTCGTATTCGGGCAGAACGGTGGGATCTGCCTCGAAGCGCGCGATCGCGTAGTACCCGTTCTCCTTATGGCCGATGGGGTACGCGAGCTGCCGGCGACCCCAGTGGTCGACGGTGATGTCGCCTTCGATTTTGAGCAGTGAATGGAAGCGCTCGAGCTTCTCATTGATGGCGGCGTCTTCGAGCGTGGAGTCGAAGATGTATACCGCCTCGTATGCGCGGGGCATGTCGGCAAACCTCCCTTCGGTCGTGGATCCGTCCCCCGCTGCTTGCCGGAGCGGGGGAAGGGTGAGTTTTTGGGCCGCGGGTGCGGCCGAACGAGCTTGAAAGGTAGACGGTAGGCGCCGGTATTACAACGGCTTGGGCGCAGTTGCGATAGCGGACCCTACGGGATTGGGATACGAGGATGTTGCAGGCGAACCCAAGATGGGAAGCGGCAGAAGTCGTGCGGGAAGCCCGCACAAAAGTTCGGGAATTTCGCCGATGCAATGTGATGGGCGAATCGTGTATTGTGCCGGTGCGTTCGCGAGACGGAGTTCGCGAACGAAAGGCCTCTCGGCGGGACGTCGCCATGGGGCAGCATGTCGGGATTCGATCCTCGACACGCGAGTTGTGAGGTCGCTGGACACAACTGAGGTTTCGCGAAAGCGGGACGCCTGAGTCGGCCGTCCGACAAGGGTAAGGGTACTGACCGTCCATTACGAGTGGTGACGAAACGGCTCCGGTACCTGCCAGCGGATGAGGACCTCCGCATCTGGAACTGATAATTCCGGTGCGGAGGCTCTCTTTTTTGCGTGATATCCCACCGGCCGCGTCCGGAGCGAGCGGCCCGCGCCGCTGGAATCGTCGCTGAAGTGCACGGGAGGCCGACGTTTTCCGCATGAGAGTCCCGTCGCCGGTCGTCACCGGACGTAACTACGGTCACGTCGCGGTCGCGCTTCTCATCGCGCTGCTCCTGGCGCTGTTTTGCGCCCCGCGCGCCGCCGGGGCGGAGTGCAGCCGGGCGGCGCCCTACCGTGAGGCGCGGACAGACTCCAGCGCGCTGCGCCTCGTGGTGAACGCTCCGGCTTATCGCCTGGACGTGTTCGAGCACGGCGTGTTGACGCGCAGCTACGGAGTAGCGATCGGCACTCCCAGGTACCCGACGCCTCGCGGCTCATTCACCGTCAGCGAGGTCGAGTGGAACCCGTGGTGGATTCCCCCGCCCGCCGAGTGGGCCAGGAAGGACACCGTGACCCCTCCGGGACCGGCGAATCCGATGGGCCGCGTGAAGCTGTACTTCCAGACGTTGTACTTCGTGCACGGCACGCCGGCGGAAAAGTCGATCGGGACAGCGGCTTCGCATGGCTGCGTGCGCATGAAGAATCTCGACGCGATTGCGCTCGCCCGGCTGGTTCAGCGCCATGCCGCTCCGCATATCACCGACGCGGATGTGGACAGCCTGCTCGCGCATTATGGCCGCACGCGCCGCGTCGAGCTGGCGTGGCCGGTCCCGCTCGAGATCCGCTACGATCTGGTCGAGGTGCGCGGGGATTCGTTGTTCGTATATCGGGACATCTACAGGCTCGCGCGGGGGAGGACGCTCGCGGCGGCGGTGAGCGCGGCGGCGGCCGCGCTCGGCATCGAGCCCGGCCTGATCAGAACGCCGCCGCTGCGGGACGCGGTTCGGAGGTCCGCCCGCGGTACCGCGGCAGTCGCCCTCAGCGCGCTATCCGCGCCATGACCATGCCCACCAGCGGGCGCAGGACCTCCGCATCCGACGTCACGTGGGCTCCCGGCAGCCAGATCAGCTCCTTCGGCTCCCTCGCGGCGCGAAACAGGGAGAGAACGGCTTCCTGCGGCAACCGCTCATCGTCCGCGGCGTTGATCATGACGAAGGGACGCGGACTGATACGCCCAACCCAACGCTCCGGCGTGATGCGCGGTCCTGACATCGCGAGCGTTCCGATGCTTGCCGCGAAGAAGCGCGCCGGCGCCGACGGGATGATCTCCCGCAGACTGTGCTCCAGCGGTGTGAACGTGCCGCCGGATCCGTGCAGCGCCCAGACGCGGGTCACGCGCTGGTCCAGCGCGCTCGCGATGACGACGAACGGCACGCCCAGGCTCACGCCGATCGCCTCGACCTGACTGCTGTCAACGTCGGGCCGCGCGAGCAAATCGTCGAGCGCGAGCATGAGCGCGGCGGGCGTGTCGAAGAACGCTTGCCGTATCTCCGGGATCGCGCGGAGCACGCCCGTTCCCTTGGGCTTGGGATCCCCGGTGTACGGGTACGACAGCGCGACCGCCATGACACCGCGCGTGTTCTCCAGCAGCCGCACGGCGTCCCGTCCGGTGTTCCGCCCGCCGAGCAGCAGCGCCAGCGGGAGCCGCGCGCCGGAGTCCGCGACGTGCCGCTTGGTGGTCATGCTGATCTTCAGCCCGCTCGTGCTCTCTAGTCGGACGACCTGCACGTAGTGCGAGTCGGCGAGCTCCAGCGTCTCCTCATACGCGGCGGCGAGCGAGCCGCGCCGGTCCAGTATGGCCGGAGCGGGGTCGCGCAACAGCCAGGCAGCGCCGAAGGCGGCGGCGAGGATGAGGAAGAGGACGATCACGTCCGCCGCGCCGCGCCGCAGCGGCCGGTGCCGTGCGCGGCACGTCGCCGCGCCCGGCGTCACATCTCTCATGCGCCGGTCAGGACCTCGCCCAGCGCGTCCAACCGCTCCGACCAGTACTGCTTGAGCCGGTCCGCGGTCTCCTTGTCGGACAGCTTGGCGTGCTGCACGGCGACGGAGCTCTTGGTTTTACCCTTGGCCGTGAACCAGACCGCTACGATCCCGCCGTCGCTCCAGCCGAGGCGCACGGATTTCGGCGGCATGGCGGTGCGCAGCTTCACGTCAGGCGCGTCCAGCCACTTCTTCCGCCGCGCGGGCTTCGCCCACGCGTCGAACAGCTTCGCGACCGGAACGTCGAACGTGCGCGACTTGCTCGCTTCGTAGGTTCCGTCCCGCCGCTGGCCGCGGGCGCGCAGTCCCTTGATGCGCTCGTAGCCGACCGTCACCGCCTGCGTCCACCAGTCGGCCACTTTGTACTTCGACTTCACCAGTTGCGCGATCTCGCGGTGCGACATCGTTTCCGCGCCGTAGTAATCCAGCGCCGTGACCCATCGCGTCCAGTCGCAGCCTGTTTTCGCCTTCATAACGTCGTCGCTCATTCCGGCGAGCTTGGCGTAGTCTTGCGGCGCAGGCTCGGCGCGCGCTGCAAGCGCGGCCACAGGCGCGGGTGCGGGCGTGACTTTGGGCTTCTTCGCGATCTGCGCGCGGGCGGTGGTGTAGGCTTCGCCCGTCTTGCGCATGCGAGCGCGAACGAGGCGCTTGAGATCCTTATTGGCAGGCATCGTCATGTCTCCTTTGGGTGCACCACGGGCCACTCCCCAGCAGCGCGCCATGGTGGACGCAAAAGAATGACGACACTGATCCGGGAGTGTGCCGCCCTTTGCCTCACGCGCGACTCTGGCTGGGGCGGAGTCAATCGAGGTTGGGCGCGGATCGCCGCCATCGAAACGATGTCAGGTTCGGGCGCGGTCGTCAAGCGGGCGTGAAGATCCTCCCCGCGAGGACGTAAACGACCAGCGGCAGCAGGACGATGAAAAAGATGTTCAGCCACAGCCCGGCTCTCGCCATCTGGGGAACGGTCAGCGCGCCGGTGCCATAGACGATCGCGTTCGGCGGAGTGGCGACCGGCAGCATGAAGGCGCAGCTCGCGGCGAGCGCGGTCGGAATCGCGAGCATCAGCGGGTCCGCTCCTATGCCGACCGCCAGCGAAGCTACTACGGGAAGAAATGCCGCGGCGGTCGCGGTGTTGCTCGTCAGCTCGGTGAGGAAGATCACTACCGTAGTCACCGCGAAGATCACCGCGAGCAGCGGCCATCCGGCCAACGCGCCCAGCTCTCCACCGATCCAGCCCGCGAGACCCGTCTGCTGGATCGCGGCCGCGAGCGAGAGTCCGCCGCCGAACAGTATCAACACCGACCACGGCAGGCGCTCGGCCTGCTTCCATGTCAACGCGACGCGGGGCGAGCGCCATGACAGCGGCACAATGAACATCAGCAGGGCTCCGGTTATCGCGATTCCGGTATCCGTGATCGCGGGCAGCCACCGCTCGATGATCGGACGGGTGACCCACGCCGCCGCGGTCAGCGCGGTTATCGTCCCGACCGTCCATTCGGCCCGCGACATCGCGCCGAGCGCGTGCCGCTCCTCGCGCAGCATCGCAGCTCCGCCCGCTACCGGCTCGGAGCCGACGGGATGCAGCCACCTGGTGAGCAGCAGCCATGCGAACGGAAGTCCCAGGACGACGATCGGCACGCCGAGGAACATCCACTCCACGAAGCCGATACGAACGCCGTACGTCTCCGACATGAAGCCGGCCAGCAGCGCGTTCGGCGGCGTGCCGATGAGTGTGCCGAGCCCGCCGATGCTGGCGGCGTACGCGATTCCGAGCAGCAGCGCCACACCGAACGCGCTGATTCGCGCGTCGCTCGCCGCATGGTCGCCGTCGCGCGCGAGCGCGATCACCGACGTGGCCATCGGCAACATCATGACGACCGTCGCCGTATTGCTGACCCACATGCTGATGAAGGCGGTAGCGACCATGAAGCCGAGAATCAGATTGGCGGGCTTCATCCCGACGACCCCCAGCACGGCCAACGCCATGCGCTTGTGCAGCCCGCAGCTCTCGAGCGCCATCGCGATCAGGAAGCCGCCGAGAAAGAGGTAGATCACGGGATTCGCGTACGGCGCCGTGGTCCCCGCGACCGTCGCGATGCCGAGCAGGGGGAAGAGCACTATCGGGAGCAGCGCCGTCGCGGGGATCGGGATCGCCTCGGTGATCCACCAGATCGCCATGAGCCCGCCGACCGCGGCGGTGCGCCACGCAAGGAGCGACATCCCCTCGGGCGGCGCCAGAAGAAGCATGACAGCGAAGAGCAGCGGTCCCCCCGCGAGCCCCACCCGCCCGCGGGTGAGAGTGGCGATCATCGAGGACGATCGGCGGAGGGAAGGGTGGCGGGCGTCATTGCGCCGGACACGCTGCAGCGCAGCGGGTAGCCCCGCAAGGGCCTATGGCGTGAGCGGCTCCGGCTCCCGACATTGGAGCCTCATGAACACGACATCGATGCGATCATGTATCGCCCGAGCGGCGAGCGCCAGCGCGGCTCTGCTGCTTGCCTCGAGCAGCTGCGCTCGGGAGCCGGCCCCGGACCCGCGCGTGCAGCGCAGCGTGCTCGCGGAGCACACTTACCTCCTGTCCGCGCCGGAAGGAAATCTGGTGATGTACAATGGGCCCGCGTCGGTGGTCGTCGCCGGAGTTCAGTCTCCGACCCTGGTGCAGGCCGCACTGCGGGAAATGGGTTCGCGCGGCGACCGCCGGCTATACGTGATCGCTCTCGCGTCCGACAGCGCCCCGCAGTACGGCGACGGCGGATGGGGCGCGCGCGACGCCGTGACCATCGCCCACGAGAAGCTGCGGACCCGCATGGTGCAGGTCATCGGGAAAGACACGGGGACCGTGCAGCCCGCATTGGTCGGGTATTCGCAGGTCATCCAGGTCTACATCCCGGGGGTGGCGACGCACGCCGTGGCGCAGGCGCCGGGAATCTCGGATTCCGACGCGAGCGTTCACTTCCACTCCAGCAAGGTGTTGATGCTGGCGAACATGTTCGCCGCCGATGGCTATCCGGCCATCGACACAACCCGCGGCGGCAACTTCCTCGGCCTGCTCGGCGTGACGAAATGGTTCGCCGAAAATTTCAAGGACGACGACGTGGTGATTCCGGCTCGCGGCCCGGCGCTGCGCGGCCGCGACCTGCGGCGCTACGTGGAGATGCTGGAATCCGTCCGCGACCGCGTGCAGCCGCTCGTGACGCAAGGGCGGACGCTCCCCGAGATAATCGCGGCGAAGCCGCTGGCCGATCTCGAGGCGCGGTGGGGGCGGGGTCCGGTCAGCGCTGCCGCGTTCCTCGCCGCGGTGGTTCACTCGCTACGGACGGAGCCGCCCCCGGGATGAGACGAGAGGTTACGTGATTCATCCCGCCAGGGCGATCCCCACCATGCCCACGATGGCGACCAGCAGCGCCCCGGGCAGGGCGAATCTGATCCAGCGCCCGTAGCTGACTCTGGCGCCGAGCAACATCGCGAGCAGGGCACCGTTGGTCGGGGTGATCATGTCCGTCAGACCCGCGCCGGTCTGATAGGCGATCACTGCCGCGTCACGGCTGATCCCGAGCAGGTCGGAGAGCGGCGCCATGATCGGCATCGTGAGAACCGCCTGCCCGCTCACCGACGGGACGGGGACGTGCAGAATCGCCTGCACGGGAATCATCATCAGCGCCGCGGCCAGCCCTGGAAGGTGGGCGAGCGGTGTCGCGAGCCCGTGCACGATCGTGTCGATCACGCGCCCATCCGTGAACACGAGGCTGATTGCCCGCGCCACGCCCACGAACAGTGCCGCCCCGACCATCGCTTCCATCCCTTTGAGAAAGGCGGCCGCGGTCGAGGAGAGGCTCATTCCGGCGACGAGTCCCACGGCGAAGCCGGCTACGAGAAACAGCGCCGACAGCTCGTTGAATCCCCAGTCGTATCTCACCACACCCACCACGTACGCGATGAACGGCACGATCACGATCGCGAGCAAGACGATGTCGCGGATCGTGGCGCGTTCGGTTGGTGCGACGGTCACTTCAGGGCTGACCTCGTCGCGCGACGCCATCGCCAGCGTCCACCCGATCCACACCGCCACGGCCGCGGCAAAGAGGCTGAACCGCAGCACGGGAAGCGAGAGCGGCGGAAGCTCGGCGAAGCGGAGCGCGATTCCGGTCTGGAACGGATTCGTCGGCCCGAATGCCGAGCCGACCACCGCCGCGCCCACGCTCATCCCGAGGGCGGTGAGCGCGCCGAATCCCAGTCCCTGGCTCAACACCACCAATACCGGAATCAGGGCGATGATCTCCTCGTGCATATTCTCGAGGGCGCCCAGAATCGCGAAGGCCAGACTGACGGCGATCACGACGGTTCGCGGTCGCCGGGTGCGGCCCACGAGCGAGCCGACCAGCCGTCCCAGCGCCCCGGTCGCGTCGAGCAACACGAATGCGCCGCCGACGAAGAGGATCACGACGATTACGTCGGCCCCGGCGACGATCCCGCGCGGCACCGCGAGCAGGGCATCCTCGATTCCCACGGGCGCGGCCGCGGTCGGAGCGTACGTTCCGGCAACGACGACTTCGCGTCCCGTCGCCGGGTCGGTGCGCCGCTCGTACGCGCCTGCCGGCAGGATCCACGTGAGGATCGCCGCGACGCCCACGGCCGCCAGCAGGAGGACCAGCGGGTGCGGCAGCCGGAGTCCTGCCTGCGGGGACGGTGACGAAGTCGAAGCTAACATTCGCTAGAGCTTGTGCGCGTGGCCCTTCGCGCGGTGATCCTGTCTCTGGAACTCGAGAAATTCGTACACCGCCGACAGCGCCGCGGAATCGGTCGTAAGGATCCGGACCTGCGCGCCGCGCGGCAGCGTATCGGCCATGTATCGGATGCTCGCGCGCCGCGCGGCCATCACCGCGGTACCGGGAACTTCCATGGCGTGCACCATTCCGGGGATCGAGAAATCGCCGGCGGAGAAGCGCCGCGCGATGTCGCGCATGTGCGCGCGGATCGTCGCGGTCCCGGCGGAATCGACGGAATCGCGCTGCAGCACGATTCGGCCGCCGTCGGGCAGCGACTCGAAGACATGCGACGACGTGTACTGGTCCACGCCCATCGCCGTCGCGCCCCGCTCCTGCAGCGCGGCAAATGCGGAGTCGGCGGACGTCCCGGGCATCTCCGTGCGCGCGCGGCCGCACGCTAAGACGAGGCACGAGAGAAGCGCCACGGTCCGCATCCGGCTACTCGACAGGATCGAGAAAAGTGATGGTTGGCGCGCGGCCGGATCCTGTTGCGCCACGGTCTCCTGACCGGGCAGCGCGCGGTACTCGATCAACACGATCACTCCGTCACCCGGCATGCGGCGTCCTCCAATCAGCGATGCTGGGTAAGCTCCGCCTAGTAGCCGGCGGAGTTCCCGAATCTCGGGTTGACCACGTTGTTGTAGATCGAGCCAAAGGTGTAGGACAGCCCCGCGCCGAGGAAGTACTGGTACGACGTGGCGAGCTGGCGCCGGCGGAGGAGGACCTCCTCGTCCGTCGCGCCGCCCTTGGCGAGATACAGCTGGTCGCGCAACAGCGATACGTAGCCGAACAGGTTGAGGCTCAGCCCGCGGAACAGCCTGATGTCGAACTCGGGGTTGAGCTCCAGCCGGTTCTTCTTGGGATCGTCGAGCAGCGCCCGGCCCTCGAGCGCGATGCTGACTGACCCCCACGGCTGGCGCGTGTCGAGCGACGCGAGCACGGAATGGTCGCCGCGCGTTTCCCGGATCTTGTCGAAGATCGTCGTGTCCTCGTACCGGTAGTGCGTCGCGCCGATCGCGTACTGCAGCCGGAGCTGCCGGCGGGTGGACTCCGAGTAGGGAAAGATGTTGTACTCGACGGCGGGCGCGAAGCGGAACGCGAGGTCGGTGTTCTGGTACGTAGACGCCGTTATCGATGAGCGCTGGCCCGCCGACCAGTGCGGGCCGAGACTCTTCACGAGCAGCTCGCGAATGCCGTAGCCGTGCGAATAGCTGTTGAATTTCGTCCCGTCCTGGAATGTGAAGTTGTTCTCACCGTAGTTGCCGTCGAGTGAGACATTTGCCTTCCATGCCGGAGATATGCGATTCGCCGACACGGATCCGTTCACGTTTATCGAGCGGGAGCTTTCCTCGCCATTCAAGTAGCTGTTCGCGCGGGTGCGGAAGACCCACAGGTTCCACCTGTCCCGCGCGGGCGCGGCGCCCGCGCCCGAGGTTCCGGACGGCGCCGCGTACGTGATCGTCAGCCGCTCGCTTCCCGGACGGCGCGCGACGTAGCGCACCAGCCCGCGCTTGAGCGCTTCGGTGACCACGCGGCGGCGCCTGTCCTGCGAGTCGGACTCGGGCGACACGGTCACGATGGTATCCGCGAGCGTGGAGAATTCCCTGAGCCCGATGAACGTCAGCGTGAACTCGCGCGCGTTGGCGGCGGTGGAGCGCGTGGTGACGAGCACGTGCACGTCGGCGTCGGCGCGGTCACGGACGTGATCCACCCAGGGAATCTCGGTGCGGGTGAACTCCATGTCGCACTCGTACTGGCAGTCGAGGAAGAGGCGGATGGGGCGCTGCGCGCCGGCGTCCTGGGCGTAGACCGTACTCGACGAAGCAAGGGCCAGCGACATGACGACCAATGCGACGGTGAGCCGGTTCCAGCCACGAAAAAATGATGGAATGCGCATCAGCCAATCTGATCGTTCGCGGCGCGGAGCGCTCGTGAAGTTTCGATTAACATTCGAGTTCGGGGCGCCTCGACGCGGCTCGTCTCTGCCGCGCCATGGAGATCAGGCCCGGAACACCTCGCGCAGCTTCTCCACCGCCCACGCCAGATCGTCCCGCTCCACGACCAGCGGCGGCGCGATGCGGATCACCTTGTCGTGCGTCTCCTTGCACAGCATGCCGAGATCCTTGAGCGCCTCGCAGTACTTCCGCGCGGGGACGGTGAGCTCGATGCCGATCAGCAGCCCGCGCCCGCGCACTTCGCGGATCTCCGGGTGCTCGATCTTCGCGATCTCGCCGAGGAACCAGGTGCCGAGCTCATCCGACCTTTGCGCCAGCTGCTCGTCGCCGAGCACCCACAGCGCCGTGCGCGCGATGGCGCAGGCGAGCGGATTGCCGCCGAACGTGCTGCCGTGGCTGCCGGGCTCGAACACGCCGAGCAGCTCGCGGCTCGACACGACCGCGGACACCGGATAGAACCCACCCGAGAGCGCCTTGCCGAGGATGTACAGATCGGGCCGCACGCCGTCGTGATCCGCCGCGAACTTGCGGCCGGTGCGGCCGAGTCCCGTCTGGATCTCGTCGAGCACCAGCAGGACGTTGTTCTTCCTGCACAGCTCCGCCGCCGCCTTGAGATAGCCCGGCGGCGGAATCAGGATCCCGGCCTCGGCCTGGATCGGCTCGACGAGAAACGCGCACGTGTTCGGCGTGATCGCCTTCTCCAGCGCGGCGATGTCGCCGAAGGGGATCTGCACGAAGCCCGGCGTGAACGGCCCGAATCCGTCGCGATACGCCTGCTCCGACGAGAAGCCGACGATCGTGGTCGTGCGGCCGTGAAAATTGTTCTCGCAGACGATGATCTCGGCTTTGTCGGTCGGGATCTTCTTGGTGCGGTAGCCCCAGCGGCGCGCGGTCTTGATCGCGGTCTCGACGGCTTCCGCGCCGGTGTTCATCGGCAGCACCGCTTCCATTCCGCAGAACTCAGCCAGCTCCTTGCAGAACAACGGGAGCTGGTCGTTGCGGAACGCGCGCGACGTCAGCGTCACCTTGCGCGCCTGCTCCAGCATCGTGTCGAGAATGCGGGGGTGGCAGTGTCCCTGGTTCACCGCCGAGTACGCGCTCAGACAGTCGAGATACTTCTTTCCCTCGACGTCGTACACCCACGCGCCCTCGCCGCGCTCGATCACGATGTCGAGCGGGTGGTAGTTGTGCGCGCCCCACTTGTCTTCCATCTGGATGAGGGCGTCGGCGTGCACTGGCTGGGCTGTGGTCGTCATCGCGCGGCTCGGCTGAAGAAGTCTGGGTTACACGTTGAAGCGAAAAAGCATCACGTCGCCATCCTGTACAACGTATTCCTTCCCCTCGGAGCGCACGAGCCCCTTGTCCCGGGCCTCCTTCAGGCCGCCGCTGGCGAGGAAGTCGTCCAGGCTCACGGTCTCCGCCCGGATGAAGCCGCGCTGGAAGTCGGTGTGGATCACGCCCGCCGCCTCCGGCGCCGTGTCGCCGCGATGGATCGTCCAGGCGCGAACTTCCGGCTCGCCGGCCGTGAAGTACGTCTGGAGGCCGAGCAGCTCGTAGCTCGCCTGGATGAGCCGGTCGAGACCGGCGGAATGGAGTCCGAGCGAGTGGAGAAACTCGTCGCGGTCCTCCGGTGCGAGCTGCGCCAGCTCGGCCTCGATCCGCGCGGAGAAGGGAACCACCTGCGCGTGCTCGCCGCTCTTTACGATCGCCTCGCGCAGCGCCTTGAGGTGCGGCCCCTCGTCGCCGGACAGCTCGTGGTCGGTGACGTTGGCCGCGTACAGCACGGGCTTGGCGGTGAGCAGAGTGAGCGGCGCGAGCACCGCGCGCTCTTCCGGGGAGAGACTCGCCTCCCACAGCCCCCGGCCGTCCTTGAGAAACTCGAACGCGCGCTTGAGCACCGGCAGCTCGGCTACGGATTCTTTTTCGCCGGACTTCGCCGCCCGCGCGGTGCGGTCTAGCCGCTTCTCGACCGTGCCGAGGTCGGCGAGCGCGAGCTCGAACTCGATGACCTCGCGGTCGCGCACGGGATCGACCGAGCCCATCACGTGCGTCACGTCCTCGTCCTCGAAGCAGCGCACGACGTGCACGATCGCATCGGTCTCGCGGATGTTGGCGAGAAACTTGTTGCCCAGCCCTTCGCCCTCGGCCGCGCCCTTCACGAGCCCCGCGATGTCGACGAATTGCACGGCAGCGGGGACAGTGCGTTTCGGCTTTACTATCTCCGCGAGCTGATAGAGGCGGGGATCAGGAACTTCGACCATTCCGACATTCGGCTCGACGGTGCAGAACGGATAATTGGCCGCATCCGCAGCTGCAGAGGTAAGAGCGTTGAAAAGCGTCGATTTGCCGACGTTTGGGAGACCGACGATGCCTAGACGAAGCAAGCTGTTAGCTGTTGGCTATTGGCTGTTGGCGGTTGGCTAACGACCAAAGGCGGCCGTTCGCGGGGAAACGAATACTAGCGCAATGGAACGATGATACTGTTTCCCGGCACGATCGAAAACGTGGGGCATGCAAGACTACAGAAAACTCCGAGTTTGGCAGGCGGCGCATGCGCTGGTGCTGAAAATTTATCTCGTCACCAAACGCTTTCCGGCTGCGGAGCGCTACGGACTGACTGCACAGCTCCGGCGCTCTTGCTGCTCGATCCCCGCGAACATCGCCGAGGGATCGATGCGCAGCTCAGACCCGGGCTTTGGCCATTTCGTTCAGATCGCAGCGGCATCTGCCAGTGAGTCGGACTATCACCTGCTTCTCGCGCGGGACCTCGGGTACTTACCACCCGAGATCCACGAGCAACTTGCCGCCGAGCTTCAAAGCCTTCGTCGCGGATTGTCCGCGTTGCAGAAATCCCTGAAGAAGAGCGCGCCCATCAGGAAGTCACGAGTCGTTAGCTAACAGCCAATAGCCAATAGCCAACAGCGCCATCAGGCAATAAACCACGGCGCCAGCACCAAACTCACGATCGACATCAGCTTGATCAAAATGTTCATGGACGGACCCGACGTGTCCTTGAACGGATCCCCGACGGTGTCGCCCACAACCGCGGCCATGTGCGCGTCCGAGCCCTTGCCGCCGTAGAGACCGCCCTCGATCGACTTCTTGGCGTTGTCCCACGCGCCGCCGGCGTTGGCCATGAACAGCGCCAGCATCACGCCCGTCACCGTCGCCCCGGCGAGGAACCCGGCCAGCGCCTCGATCCCCATGAACTTGCCGACCACGACCGGAAGGCTGATCGACACGACCCCGGGAATGATCATCTCCTTGAGCGCGCCCTTCGTGGAGATGTCCACGCAGCGCGCGGAGTCGGGCTTCCCCGTCCCCTCCAGCAGGCCGGGGATCTCGTGGAACTGGCGGCGAACTTCCTCCACCATCTTCTCGGCAGCGCGGCCCACCGCGGTCATCGTGGAAGCGCCGATGAAGAAGGGAACGGCTCCGCCGATGAACAGGCCGATGACGACCATCGGGTTGAGCAGATTGACGCCGGTGTCGGCCAGGCCGACCGCCGACGCGTAGGCGCTGAACAGCGCCAGCGCGGTGATCGCGGCGCTGCCGATCGCGAAGCCCTTGCCGATCGCCGCCGTGGTGTTGCCGAGCGCGTCGAGCCCGTCGGTGATCTTGCGAACTTCCGGGCCGAGGTGGGCCATCTGCGTGATTCCGCCGGCGTTGTCAGCGATCGGGCCGTACGCGTCCACGGACATGGTGATGCCGACCGTCGCGAGCATTCCCACCGCGGAGATCGCCACGCCGTACAGGCCGGCCACCGTGAACGCGACATAGGTCGCGGCGCAGATGAGCAGCACGGGGATCACGACGCTGCGCATTCCGATCGCCAATCCGGCGATGATGTTCGTGGCCGGCCCTCGCTGTGACGCCGCGGCGATGACGCCGACCGGGCGCGAGGCGGTGTAGTACTCGGTAGCCAGCCCGATGGCGAGGCCGGCGACCGTTCCGGCCACGATCGCCCAGAAAGGGCCGAGCGCTCCAAATGTCGCGCCGTCGGGCGCGAGATTAGTGAACGGGATGTTGAGCGTGATGATGTACGCGAAAACGAGAAACAGCACCGCGGAGACGATCGTCACGGTGCGCAGCGCGGTCGCGGGGTTTCCGCGCGCCAGGAGACGCACCATGGACACGCCGACGAGCGACGCGACCAGTCCGGAGATCACGTAGGCGAGCGGCAGCACCATCGCGGGGAGGATGTTGCCGCCGGCGATCGCGGCCGACGACACGGCGATGGAGATCGTCGCGATGACGGAGCCGACGTAGCTCTCGAAGATGTCGGCTCCCATGCCCGCGACGTCGCCCACGTTGTCGCCCACGTTGTCCGCGATCGTCGCCGGGTTGCGCGGGTCGTCCTCGGGGATTCCGGCTTCCACCTTGCCAACGAGATCGGCGCCGACGTCGGCCGCCTTGGTGTAGATGCCGCCGCCGACGCGCGCGAACAGCGCGATCGAGCTGGCGCCCATGGCGAACCCGGAGATCACCTCCGAGAAGGCCCGCGGGTCGCTGCCGCTGGCGTCCGCCCACAGCAGAGCGAACACGGCGCCGATTCCCAGGATGCCGAGCGACGCGACGCTGAGACCCATGACCGCGCCGCCGTTGAAGGCGATCTGCAACGCCGACGCCTGGCCTGCCTCGCGCGCGGCTTCGCTGGTGCGGACGTTGGCGCGCGTTGCCGCCTGCATGCCCGCCAGACCGGCGAGCACGGAGGAGAAGCCGCCGCCGAGGTACGCCATCGCGGTGCGCGGTCCGATCGCCCACGCGAGTAGTCCCGCGACGATCAGGAGGAAGGGGAGCAGCACGGTGTACTCGCGCTTGAGGAACGCCATCGCCCCCTCGTGAATCCGCTCGGAGATCTCCTGCATGATCTCCGACCCGGGCGAGTGGCGGATAATGGAGCGATAGACCAGCAGCGCCGCGGCCAGTCCGATCAGCCCGATCCACCACGCCGAGCTGGCGAGGTTCACCAACCCGTTCGACCCGGTTACCGCTTCGGTCATGATTTCTTTTCCCTGTTGTGAACGTTCATCGCCACGTCGACGCCCTCCCTGACCCACAGCTCCACGGCGTCGGTGAGCCGCGGCAGCAACTCGACAATCATATCACCCTCGTCCCGCGCGAACGGCGCGAGCACGAAGCTCGCCAGATCGCGGTAGAGGCCGGCCCGCTCGGGAGACGGCCCCACGCCGACCCGCAGCCGCGCGTACTCGCGGCTGCCCAGCGCGTCCTCCACGCTCTTCAATCCGTTGTGGCCGCCCGCGCTGCCGTGCGCCCGCAGCCGGTAGCGTCCCACCTGCAGCGCCGCTTCATCGACGACGACGAGGAGGTCCTTCGAATGGTCCCAGCCGGCCTTGCGGACGTACGGCCGCAACGCGATTCCGCTCAGGTTCATGTACGTCCGCGGCTTCACGAGCCGGACGTGCGTCCGGCCGATCATCCCCGCGGACACGTACGAGTCCCCGTCGCGCTTCCACCGGTCGAACCGCCAGACGTCGGCGCAGTGGTCCACTACCCACCAGCCGACGTTGTGCCGGGTGGCTTCGTACTCGCGTCCAGGGTTGCCGAGGCCGAGGATGACTTTCAAGGGCGTGATTGGTGATTAGTGATGAGTGATTAGTAACAGCGGCGAGCGCGGGAACCGAGGTCGCATTTGCAGTCAACTAATCACTAATCACTAATCACTAATCACTTCTCCTCTTCCGTCACTTCCTCGGCTTCCTTGCCGCGGCCGATCACTTCCGGCTCGCCCTCGGCCTCGCCCTCGACCGGCTCGGCGGCGACGGCCGTCTCTTCGACCACGGCGCGCGGCGCGGCCACGACGCAGACAGGCGCCTCGGGGTCGTTGAGAACCTCGACGCCCTCGGGAAGCTGCAGCTCGCTGACGTGAATCGAGTGACCGATCTGCACGTCGGTGACGTCCACCTCGACGTGATCGGGGATGGACGCCGGGTCCACGCGGATCGACAGCTCGCGCAGCGTCTGATCCATAACGCCG
This sequence comes from Gemmatimonadaceae bacterium, assembly GCA_024654005.1. Classification (GTDB taxonomy): domain Bacteria; phylum Gemmatimonadota; class Gemmatimonadetes; order Gemmatimonadales; family Gemmatimonadaceae; genus JACDCY01. Next base: position 28,506 of record JANLGX010000371.1, read on the forward strand.
CCGGAGGCGCGCACGCCTTCGGGCACGCCCAGCAGGACGATCGGGATGTTGACCTGCACCTTCTCGCCGGCGACCAGCTCCTGGAAATCAACGTGCAGGATCTGGCGCTTGAAGGGGTGCCGCTGGATCTCGCGGATCAGCGTCCTGGTCGTCTGCCCGTCGAGCGACAGCTCGATGACGGTGCTCTCGGCGGCGATGCGCGAGAGCAGCTTCTCGAACTCGCGCGTGTCCAGCGTGAGCGCCTGCGGCTCGCGCGCGTGGCCGTAGACCACGCCGGGAATCTGTCCCGCCGAGCGGAGCGAGCGCGCCGGGCCTTTGCCGGAAGTGGTCCGCGGAGTCGCGGTTAGTTGTGCGGTTGCCATGTGTAAAACCTCTAAAAAGAAAAGCTGTTAGCTATTGGCTATTGGCTCTTGGTCACGGCGGAAGGCGGAACGACGGGGTCGTTACCAACAGCCAACAGCCAATAGCCAACAGCGCATTTATCAGTCAAACAACGAGCTCACCGATTGCTCGGAATGAATGAACCTCACCGCCTTGGACAGCAGCTCGCCCACAGACAGCACTGTCAGCGTGTCGAACTTCGACTCTTCCCGGATGGCGATCGTGTCCGTGACCACCACTTCCTTGATCGGTGCGGCGCTGAGCCGCTCCTTCGCCGGTCCCGACAGGAGCGCGTGCGTCGCACAGACGTACACGTCACCCGCTCCCAGCTCCTTCAACGCGCGCGCGGCCTCCGAGACCGTGCCCGCGGTGTCGATCATGTCGTCCGCCAGAATACAATCGCGCCCTTCCACCTCGCCGACGACGTTCACGACCTCCGACACGTTCGCCCGGGGGCGACGCTTGTCGATGATCGCCAGCGTCCCGTCCAGCCGCTTCGCGAAGCCGCGCGCCATCTTCGCCGAGCCTACGTCCGGCGCCACCACCACCACGTCGTGCAGATTCTTGCGCTTGAAGTGCGAGACGAACACCGGCGCCGCGTACAGATGGTCCACCGGGACGTCGAAGAACCCCTGCAGCTGGTGCTGGTGGAAATCGATACCCAGCATCCGGTCGGCTCCGGCGGTCATGATCACGTTCGCCACGAGCTTCGCGCCGATCGCCACCCGCGGCTGGTCCTTGCGGTCCTGCCGCGAGTAGCCGTAGTACGGCATCACGCAGGTCACCCGCGCCGCCGATGCGCGCTTCGCCGCGTCGATCAGCAGCAGAAGCTCCATCAGGTTGTCCGCGGGAGGGTTCGTCGGCTGAACGATGAAAACGTCGTTGCCACGCACGTTCTCGTCGATTCGCACGAACAGCTCGCCATCGGCAAAGCGGCTCAGCGTGACCTTGCACAGCTCCACCCCGAGCTGCGACGCCATCTCTTCGGCCAGCGCACGATTGGCAGAGCCGCTCATGAGCTTGAAGCCGTGACTAGGTACGGCCATTCCGTCCATTGTCACAGCCCTGTAAGATACGGTGTGCCAGAGAGTTTAGTCAATCGGACCGGCCCGATTGGCGGCGAGTTGCCCCCGGTGGATTCGAACCACCATTCTCGGCTCCAAAGGCCGATGTCCTGCCGTTGGACGAGGGGGCAGTGGGTGGCTAAAACTAGTCCATCGGCTCCGGCGGTACAACGTGAGCGAGGGTCGCCGTCCGGATCTCCCGCCACTCCGTGACGCTCTCGCTCGCCCTCGCCTGGTCGTCCGGGTCGAAGATTCCGTAAACGGCGGAGCCGGAGCCCGTGAGCAGCGCGAGCCGCGCCCCGCGGGCGAGCAGGGACTCCCGGATCGCGCCGATGACGGGGTGCCGCTCCGCGACCGCCTCGGAAAAGTCGTTCTCGGCGTACGCGGCCGCGCGCTCCCACGAGGCGAACGCGTCGCCGGGGAGCGTCGGCGGCGGCGGCGAGTCGCTGCGCGACCGGCCGAGCCAGCCGTACGCCTCCCGCGTGGAGACGTGCACGGGAGGAATCCCCAGTATGACCGGTCGTACCGGGAGAGGGGGGAGCGCCATCAGCCGCTCGCCGCGGCCCCAGCCCACCGCGATGACATGGTCGCTCGCGAGGAACGGCACGTCCGAGCCGAGAGTTGCGGCCAGCGTCAGCAGCTCCGCGGACGGCAGCGGTGCCGGCGCGAGGGCGTCGAGCGCGCGCAGCACCGCGGCGGCATCGGCGCTGCCGCCACCGAGACCCGCGCCCACCGGAATCACCTTCTCGACGCGAATGTCGACCCGGGGATGCCAGCCGGCCCGCTGCATGTACGACTTCGCCGCGAGCAGCGCGAGGTTCTGCTCGGCGGGCCCGCTCGCCAGCACCAGCGAGTCATCACCATGGAGGTCGAGCTCGACGCCGCCCCCGTCGGACACCGACACGGTGATCCTGTCGGCCAGCTCCAGTCGCTGAAATACCGTCTCGATCGAGTGGTAGCCGGAATCACCGAGACCCAGGACCTTGAGGCGAAGGTTGATCTTCGCCTGGGCCGCGACCCGAACGGCGCTCAACGCGACTCGGGCGCCGCTTTGAGATCGCGGAAGTGCATGCCGAGGTGAACGAAGTAGTACGCGCCCATGACCGTGATGGGAATGAACGTCAGGATGTGGAAGCCGATCGCCCAGCTGGTCGCGAGCGCGGCGGACACGCCGTACACCGCGAGCGTGAGCACCGCGATCGCCTCGAACACCCCGAAGAACCCGGGCGCCGACGGCAGCGCGACGCCGAATCCCGTGACGGTCTGCACGAACAGAGCGGCGGAGAACGGCAGATCTATGCCGACGGCGAGAAACCCGAGCCAGGTTCCGAGCCCGCTGATCAGCCAGTGCACCAATGTCCAGAGGAACACCAGGAAGAACCTGCGCGGACTGCGCATTACGCTGAGCCCATCGCTGAAGCGCTGCAGCGCGACGCGGCCGCGCTCCTCGAGCTTCGGCGAGATCCGCCGGGAGAAAATCTCGAACGTCACGATGAGCGCGCGCGGGAAGAACACCAGCAGGTAGACGATCGCCAGCATCGCCCCGGTCAACGCGATCCCGCCGAGCGCCCAGTCGGCGAGCGGCTGGCCGGCGATCTTCGCGTTGGCGGGAAACGCGGGATCCATGAACGCCACGAGCCCGAGCGCCAGCAGAACGACCGCGTCGAACAACCGGTCCACTACCAGCGAGGCGACCGAGGTCGAGAACGGGACGCGCGGCACCTCGCGGGTCAGCGCGAACGCGCGGGCGATCTCTCCGGCGCGCGCCGGTAGCACGTTGTTGATCATCATGCCGATGGCCGTGGCGCGCCACAGCGGGCCGAACGGAATGCCGGGCGCCACGGGCTCGAGAATCACCCGCCACCGCAGCGCGCGGATCGGGAAGATGATAGTCGCGGCGAATGTCGACCAGAAGAAAAGCCATGGGTTGGCCCGCGACAGCTCGGCCCACACGGTGGCGGGCGAGACGTCGCGCAGGACCCACAGCAGCAGCGCGCCACTCAGGAGGAAGCCTGCGAGGCCGCGCCAACCGGACTTCATGAAGCTCAGGCCGACGCGGCTAGTTCCATCAGATCCATGAGCTCGTCGAGCTCTTCCGGAGTCGGCTCGCGCGCGGCGGCCGCCTGCGCGGCCCGGATCTCGCGCGCCCGCGCCAGTGCCGCGCGTCCCGTGTACAGCAGTGACTCGATCGGGACGAGTCCAGCGGCTGCCGCCGTTGCCGCCGGGGCGCTGTCCAGCTCCATCCCTTCAAAGCCCGCCAGTCCCTGCGAGATGAGCGACTGAAGATCCCGCCCGCGCGGCGTCGTGCGCTCGTCATCGGCGAGCGGCCGCGGCTGCGGCGGCCTGGGGGTTGGAGCCGGGGCCTGCGGCTCCGGTTGCGCGCTGGCGCGGGGCTGAAAGGTGGGCGCCGCGCTCGCGGGAGCGGGAGCGGGAGGTGGCGCGGCCGGCTCGCGCCGCGGACGCTCGGCCCGCGCGGTCCCGCCGTCCGCTTTCTCCGGCGGTGGCTCGCGCAGCTGCTGCTCGAACTGAGTCTGCGGCGTGACCGCGACATAGATGACGTGCGGTCCGGGATCGTCGTGAAACAGCCGCGCGATCGGCACGACCATGGCGCCGTTCTTCTTTTCTTCCGCCGGCGCGAAAGCGTGGAGCGCGTCCGCGATCGCCCCCGCCCGCTCGCTCTCGCCGGGACCCCACGCGCCGGCGGCAGAGATGAGCTCGGGCAGCTCGTACAGCACGGCCTGCAGCGAGTACGACAGCGGCTCGGTCCACTGCATGCGGCGCGTGTGAATGGCCCGGGCGATCCGCTCCATCCGGCCCGCGACGACGGCGAGGTCGCTGAGCCGCACCATGGTGGCCGCCCCGCGGATGCCGCGGGCGGCGCTCAACATCTGGCCGGTATCACGCTCGGCCGCCGGCAGCCACATGATCTCGCGCAGGGCGTCGGCGTAGCCGACGGCCTCGGCCACGAAGAACTCGAGCAGCCGCGCGGGCACGTTGGAGGCTGAAGTTGCCATCGGCGCCAAACTCTACGGCGGCGGAGGTGCGACGTCAAACATCCGGGCGGAGCGCATGGCCTCCTTCATCTCCGCGACGGCGGCCCTGAGACCGACGAACAGCGCTCGACTGACGATGGAGTGTCCGATGTTCAGCTCCTCGATCTCGGCGATCGCGCTGACCGGACGAACGTTCGCGATGGACAGGCCGTGACCCGCGTGGACCGCGATTCCGAGCGCGGCAGCGCGCTCCGCCGCGTGGCGCAGCTCGTCCAGTCGCGCGCGCTCCTCCGGGGCGTGCGAGTACCGTCCCGTGTGCAGCTCCACGGCGTCGCAGCCCAGATCGCACGACCGCTCGACGCTGTCGGCCGTCGGATCGATGAACAGCGAAGCGCGGATGCCGGCGGAGCGCAGCTCTTCGATCGCCGCGCGGATGCGCCCCGGATCGTGGGCCAGGTCCAGTCCCCCCTCGGTCGTAACTTCCTCGCGCCGCTCGGGTACGAGAGTCACCTGCTCCGGCTTCGTCGCGAGCGCTATGGCGAGCATCTCCGGCACGCAGGCCAGCTCGAGGTTGAAGTACGTTTTAATGACCTTTCGCAGTCCCCGCACGTCTGAGTCTTGTACGTGACGCCGGTCCTCCCGCAGGTGGGCCGTGATTCCGTCCGCTCCGGCGGCCTCGCACACGCGCGCGGCCTCGAGCGGATCGGGCTCGCTCCCGCGACGCGCCTGACGCAGAGTCGCGACGTGATCGACGTTGATGTACAGCCGTTGGCGGGTTGCTGGCATTTTTCCCGGCGGTTAGGTTCGCTTTCCCCGCAGCATGGAGCCGTACGTGCGCAAACCTATTTTGCTGACAGCTGTGCTTCTCTCCCTGGGCGCGTGCGCGACAGCGCCGGTCCCGAACCCGGGTCCAGCGCCTTCCACGAACGACGGGCTCGGCGCTCTGGCGCCGCGGCTCGCGGCCGATGCGTTCCTCGAGGCGGTGCGGACCGAAGACCTACAGGCCATCGGCGCCACCTGGGGAACGTCGCGGGGTCCGGCGCGCGAGACGATCGAGCGGACGGAGCTGGAGAAGCGCGCAATCATCCTGCAGTGCTACCTGCAGCACGACAGCTACAGGGTTCTGAGCGAGGTTCCCGGTGAAGCGGGACGCCGGGTGGTGCGCGTGGAGCTCACCCGCGGAGACCAGAAACGGCAGCCCAGCCTGCACACCGTGCAGGGCCCGCGCGGAAGATGGTACGTCGAGAACGTCGACCTCGCGGCCGTGCGCGACTTTTGCGGACTGGAATAGACTTCCTGAGGCGGGCAGCGTAGTAGTCAGTCCTCGGTAAGCTCGACGAGAATGCCGCCGGTGGATCGCGGGTGCAGGAACGCGATCCGCTTGCCTTCGGCGCCGATGCGCGGGACCTGATCCACCAGCTCCACCCCCTTCGCTCTGCATTTCTCCAGCACCGCCTCCAGGTCCGGGACGGCGAAGCAGATATGATGGATCCCGGGGCCGCGCCTGGCGATGAAGCGGCCGATCGGCGAGCCCCCGTCGCTCGACTCCAGCAGCTCCACGAGCGATCCGCCCGCGTCGAACGCCTCGATCCGCGCGCCGTCGGAGTCGCTGACCGGGACACTCTCGAGTCCGAGCACGTCCCGGTAGAACGGGAGCTGCGCGTCGATCGCGCTGAGCGCGATCCCCACGTGCGCGATCCGCGTGGCGGGGCCTGTTGGATGGGTCATTAGATTACCGCGCTGTAGGCATGATCTTCGCTAATTGTGCACAACAGGCGCAGACCCGCGCCACGGAGGAATAGATAATGTCCCACGCGGTAACAGTCACGGACGCCGATTTCGAGAGTGTAGTGGAGCAGAACACGGGCCTCACCGTGGTCGACTTCTGGGCGACCTGGTGCGCGCCGTGCCGCATGATCGCGCCGGTGCTGGAGCAGCTGGCGGCGGAATACGCCGGCAAAGCCAAAGTCGCCAAGCTCGACGTCGATACCAACGTCCGGACCGCGAGCCGGTTTCAGGTCAGATCCATCCCGACGCTCCTGTTCTTCAAGAACGGCAAGGTCGTGGATCAGGTGATCGGCGCCGTGCCGAAGCAGCAGCTGGAGATGAAGTTCAAGGAGCACGCCGCATAGCCGGTCGGCTCTATCTCGTCAGCACGCCGATCGGAAACCTCGGCGACATCTCCTTTCGCGCCGTCGAGGTCCTCCGGTCCGTAGCCGTCATCCTGGCGGAGGACACGCGCCACTCCCGCCGGCTGCTCGACCATTACGAAGTAGCGACACCCACCAGCGCCTACCACGAGCACAATGAGGCGCAGGCCACCCCGAAGATTCTCGAGCGGCTGGCCGCGGGCCAGGACGTAGCGCTCATCTCGGACGCCGGCACGCCGCTGCTGTCGGATCCCGGCGCGCGGCTCGTGGCCGGCGCGATCGAAGCCGGCATCGAAGTCGTGCCCGTCCCCGGCGCATCGGCGCTGCTCGCGGCGCTGGCCGGTGCCGGTCTCGGCGCCGAGCGATTCACTTTCTTCGGCTTCCTGGAGCGGCGCGGACGCGCGCGCGCCGAGGCGATCGCCGAGATCGCCGCGACGCCGCACACGTGCGTGCTGTACGAGGCGCCGGGTCGGGTCGGGGCGACACTGCGGAACCTGGTCGAGGCAGGGATGAGCGAGCGGAAGTGCGCGGTGGCGCGGGAGCTGACGAAGAAGTTCGAGGAGTTCAGGCGGGGGACGGTCGCTGGGTTAGCGGCTCACTACGGAGAAGAGGGGCCGCGGGGAGAAGTCGTAATCGTGCTCGGACCGCGGGGGGAAAAGCAGGTGGACGAGGACGAGCTGCGAAAGCATGCGGCTGCACTGCGGGCCGAGGGAAAGACGCCGCGGGAGATCGTGGCTGGGTTGATCGCGATGGGGGCGACGAGGAACCTCGCGTACAGATTGGGCCACGAACGAGCTCCATGAGTTTTCCAGGGGGAATCCAGGCCGTGAGCAGCGAGCTGTTAGCTGTCAGCCGTCAGGCAACTGCATTTGGACGTGTCGTGGCGTTCGCCGGCGAAATCCCTTGCCCGTCCGAATCGCGGTTGCCTGACGGCTGAAGGCTGAATGCTCAACGCTCACGGCCAGGATTCCGCCAGTCGCCACCCTGGACCGTCCCTTACGGGATAGATTTGCCCCCATGTCGAAAACTGTTCTTCCAGGGAAAATCGTCTGCGTCGGCAGGAATTATGTCGAGCACGCCAAGGAGCTCGGCAACGAGGTCCCCAAGTCCCCACTGATCTTCCTCAAGCCGCCGTCTGCCGTCATCGCCGACGGTGATCCCATCCGGCTTCCTTCCGCGTCGCAGCAGGTCGAGTTCGAGGGCGAGATCGGCGTCGTCGTCGGCAAGCGGCTCTCGCGCGCGAGCGAGGCCGAAGCGCGGAGCGCGGTCCGCGGGATCGTCGCCGTGAACGACGTGACCGCGCGCGACCTGCAGAAGACCGACGGCCAGTGGACGCGCGCCAAGGGCTTCGATTCGTTCTGCCCGATCGGGCCGGAGTCGAACGGCATTCCGGATCTGGGCAACCTCACCGTCGTGACGCGCGTCAACGGCGAGGAGCGGCAGCGCGGCTCCAGCGCGCAGATGGTGTTCTCCATCCCGATGCTGCTCTCGTACATCTCCAACATCATGACCCTCGAGCCGGGCGACCTGATCGCGACGGGCACGCCGTCCGGCGTGGGACGGCTCGCTCCGGGCGACGTCGTGGAAGTCGAGATCGCGGGAGTGAGCCGCGTGAGCAACCCCGTCGCGGAGAGCAGCTGATGCCGCCGTACACGAAGCGCGTGCTCGGTCTGCCCGAGTACCCGCTCGGCAAGATCCCGGCGCGCAAGCGCGAGCTCATCGCGCAGGGTATGGACGTGATCGACCTCGGAGCCGGCGACGCGGACCTCGCCCCGCCCGAAGTCGCCGTGCAGCGGATTCAGCGCGAAGTCGAGCGGCCGGAGATCAGCCGGTACGGATTCGCGCTCGGCCTGATGGAGTATCGCGAGGCGATCGTGCGCTTCATGCAGCGCCGCTTCGGCCAGAAGTTCGATCCCATGACGGAAGTCGTGCCGCTGATCGGATCGAAGGAAGGAATCGCGCATCTCGCGCTCGCGTATCTCGAGCGGGGCGACGTGTCGATCATGCCGGAGCCGGGCTACCTCGCGTACCTCGGCGGAACTCTCCTGGCGGAAGGCGAGGCGTACAGGTACGCGCTCCGCCCGGACAACGACTTTCTGGTGGATCTCGACGAAGTTCCGGCGGACGTTCTCGAGCGCGCGAAGATCCTGTACCTGAATTATCCAGGCAACCCTACGGGCGCCATCGCGCCACCAACCTACTTGCAGGCGATCGTCGACCGCTGCAAGGAACTCGACATTCTGCTGGTGTATGACAATGCCTACTCCGAGCTCGCGTTCGACGGCTACGTGCCGCCGAGCATCTTCGAGATCCAGGGCGCGCGGGAAGTGGCCATCGAGTTCCACTCGATGTCCAAGACGTACAACATGACCGGATGGCGCTGCGGCTGGGCGTGCGGCAATCCGGAGATCGTGTGGCCGCTCGCGAAAGTGAAGTCGTTCATCGACACAGGGGTGTTTCTGGGAATTCAGGCGGCGGCGGCATCGGCGCTCGACAATTGGGAGGACTGGGCGCCGCGCAACGCCGCGGTGTTCCAGGAGCGGCGCGACGCCGCGGTCGAGAGCTTCGCCGCGGCCGGCTTTCCGTGCGTCACCCCCAAGGCGTCGATTTATCTCTGGCTGCCGCTGCCGTCGAGCATCCCGAGCGCCGAGTTCGCGACCAAGCTCATGGAAGAGGAAGGAGTCGTGGTGCTCCCCGGCTCGGCGTTCGGACCGGGAGGAGAAGGCTTCTTCCGCGTGTCGTTCATTACTTCGCCGGCCAGAATTCGTGAGGCCGCGGCGCGCGCCGGCCGCGTGCTGGCGAGCTACGGAGCGGTCGCCGCGTGAAGCGCCGGTTCCCGCCTGCCGTTCTCGTCTCTCTCGCCGTGCACGTCGTGGTGGGAGCGGTGATCGTGCAGTCGCTGCTCGTGCCGACACGCTTCAGCTCGCTGTTCACGCGGGAACGGCGCGCGCCGGTCGTGGCCGAGCGAATCGGATTTCTGTCGCTTCCGCGCGGCACCGGGCCCGCCGTGGCGGGCCGCAGAGGCGGTGATGGCAGCCCGGCTACGGCCGCGCCGGCCCCGGCGCGGGTCGCGCCGACCGTGGTTCCTGACGGCATTCCTTCCGCTCCAGCGGTGGAAGCCACCGCGCCCGTGACGGGGACGGGACCGCTCGTGGGCGGCGGCGGTCCGACCCGCGGCGTTCGCCCGTCGTACACGGGACCGGAGGTGTGGGCGGAGCCCGGCAGGATACTCAGCGCGCCGCGCACCACCGCCGAGGTGATCGGTGACGCGATCCGGGCCGACGTCGGGCGGATCACCGACTCCGTGGTAGCGCTCGGACCGCGGCGCGACCCGACGGACTGGACCATCGAGCGCAACGGCCGGAAGTGGGGGATCGATCAGCGCGCGATCCGGCTGGGGCCGGTGTCGATTCCGACGGCGCTGCTCGCGCTGCTGCCGATCAACGCGCAGGCCAATCCGATCACTTCCCAGCGCGAGCGGCAGCTCAACTACATGCAGCGTGACATCGCGTTTCACGCGCAGCGCGCGATCAACGAGAACGAGTTCAAGACCGCCGTGCGCAACCTCCGGCTGCGGAAGGAGCGCGAGCGCGCGCAACAAAAAGAGCGGGAGCCAGAGGCCCCCGCTCGAGACGAGTCCGAACAGGACTGATTGTTACGACGTGAGCGTCGCCCGCGGCATCGGCGGATTGTCGCAGAACGGCCGGAACACGCCGCACACTATTCCGAGCACGTGAAAATCGGCGCCCGGCTCCAGCACGATGTCCTTCTCGGAGATGTTCGCGGGCTGCAGCACCACTGATCCGTTCTTCCGCGTGTAAGTGCGGATCGTCGCGTCGTTTCCCATCCGCACGGCCACGATGTCGCGCTCCGCGGGCTTCCCCGACGGGTCGACGAGCAGGTAATCGCCGTCATTGATTCCGCGGCCGACCATCGCTTCGCCCTTCGCGCGCAGCATGAACGTGTCGTTGCTCGGCAGAAAGCGGCGGTCCACCGTGATGAACCCCTCGCGATTCTCCGGCGTGAGCGCGGGCTCGGTCGAGTTGATCTTGCCGTAGAACGGTACGGGCTGCGTGTTGATCGCGCCGGCGAAGCCAAGCAGGCGCACGCCGCGCGAGCGCGCCGGATCCCGCTCGATGTATCCCTTTCGCGTCAGTGATTGCAGCAGGTCCGAGACCGTCTTGGTGGACTTGATCTTGAACCGCGCTCCGATGTCACGGATGCTCGGCTGGTACGTGTTTTCCGCCGTGAAGTCCAGCAGATACTGGTAGACGGAAGTCTCGAGATTGGTCAACGGTTCGGACATGAAATCTCCCTGCGGTGGCGGCATCAGCGACGAGCGCGCCTCATCGGAGCCGGCAAACTGCCGATAATCTGCATATGCCGTTGGCGCGGGTCAACTATGGAGCGGCAAGTCTCGCTATTGCAGACTCCATGCGGGCCAGCGATTTCTCCCGTCCGAGCAGCAGCAACACGTCAAAAATGCCGGGGCTGACGCTCATGCCGGTGAGGGCGACGCGCATGGGCTGAAATATCCTACCCGCCGTCGTGCCCCGCTCGTCAGCGAGCGTACGCAGCGCGGTTTCCAGACTTCCTGTCGTCCATTCCGGCGTTGCGCTCAGCTTGTCGTGCGCGGCCTGGAGCAGCGTTGCCGCTTCCGCGGGGTCTTTCCACGCCTTCGCGGCCGCGTCGGAATCGTACGTGATCGTGTCCGACAGATATGGCGCGGCCTGCCGCACGATGTCGTGGATCGTGCGGGCGCGGACGCGCAGCAGCTGGAGCAGCGCGAGATATCGCTCGCCCCTCAGCTGCTCCGCGGTGGCGAGCCCAGCCGCGACGATGGCCGGCGTCACGCGCGGCTCCAGCTTTTCCAGCGGCATGGACGACAGAT
>JANLGX010000373.1 GCA_024654005.1 Gemmatimonadaceae bacterium
GCCGGTCACTCCCGCGGTGCAGGTCGATCTCGCGCTGGTGGTCCCGGACGACCTTCCCGCGGCCCGGCTTGCCGACGCGATCCGCGCGCACGCGGGCGATCTCCTGGAGAAGCTCGAGCTGTTCGACGAATTCCGCGGCCAGGGTGTGGAGCACGGCCAGCGCAGTCTCGCGTGGCGATTGACGTTCCGTCACCCGGAGCGCACACTACGCGACAAGGAGATCGATGCCCGCCGAACCAAGCTCCTACAGGCGCTCGAGGGAGAGCTAGGTGTCAGACAGCGCACGTCCTGAAAAAGCCGCGTTCAAGGAGCTCGAGTCGCTCGTCCGCCATCTGGGGGAGGAGCTGAGCGGGTTTCGTCGCCGCGCGTTGCAGGCGGAGGCGCGGCTCAAGGAGATCGACACCGCCGCTACGTCGGGCAAGCCTACCCCCGAGCGGCTGGCTGCCCTCGAGCGCGAGAACAAGGATCTGACGCGGCGGCTCAAGGCCGCGACCGAGCGGGTCAACGGGATGCTGGAGCGGGTGCGCTTCCTCCGCGAGCAGAGCGAGGCAGCGCAGTGACCACCAAGAAGAACGTGGTCAAGGTCGAGATCCTGGGCGACGAGTACTCCATTCGCAGCGACGCCACTCCCGAGCATACGCGGGCGGTCGCCGAGCACGTGGACAAGACCATCCGGAGCGTTATCCAGGCCACCAACGTGGTGGAGCAGCACAAGGCGGCCATTCTGGCCGCCCTTCAGATCACGGACGAGCTGTTTCAGGCGCGCGAGGCTTCCTACGCGACCGTAGGGGCCATGCAGAAGCTCAGCGACGAGATTCGCCCGTGGCTCCCTCCCTCCAAGAGGCGGGATTAACTTTGCCGCAAAGCGCGACGACCATCCGGCGCGATGGAGGTATAGATCAGCATGGAATACAACACGGCGTTGATCGCCGCGGGCGGGCTGGTTCTGGTAGCTGTCTCCGCCGCGGCGTTTTTCTTTGTTGGACGACGCAAGGGCGCGGCTAGCGAGTTAGCCAGGCAGCGCGCGGCGAAGGACACGGCCGAAGAGGCCGCGCAGCGGATCGTGGCGGAGGCCGGCCGCGAGGCCGAGACGCTCAGAAAGAGCGCGGTCGTCGCCGGGAAGGAAGAGCTGATAGCCCTCCGCGAGGAATGGGAGGGTGAAGTCAAGAAGCGCCGCGCGGAGATCGAGCGCGAGGAGAAGCGCGTCCAGGAGCGCGGCACCGTCCTCGAGCGCAAGTTCGAGCTCGTCGAGCAGCGCGAGCGCGAGGTCACGGGCCGCAACGAGAGCATAGTCGAGCGCGAACAGACCATCGAGTCGCGCCGCCAGGAAGTCGAGCAGATCGTGGCGGAGGAGCGCCGCCGGCTGGAGCAGCTCGCGGGCATGTCCGCGGAAGAGGCCAAGAACGAGCTGATCCGGCGGATCGAGGAAGAGGCGCAGGCCGACGCGGCCAACCGCGTCCGCGAGATCCGCGAGACCGCCCGCAAGGGCGCGGATCGCGAGGCCAAGAAGATCGTGGCGCTCGCCATCCAGCGAATCGCCGCCGAGCACACGTCAGAGACCACGGTATCGGCGGTCGCTCTCCCGAACGACGAGATGAAGGGGCGGATCATCGGCCGCGAGGGCCGGAACATCCGGGCGTTCGAGCTGGCGACCGGCGTGGACGTCATCATCGACGACACTCCGGACACCGTGGTCGTGTCCTGCGTCGATCCCGTCCGGCGCGAGGTAGCGCGGCTTGCACTGGAGAAGCTGGTCGCTGACGGGCGGATTCATCCGGGTCGGATCGAGGAGGTAGTGGCGAAAGCGCGCGACGAGGTGAACGCTGGCATCGTCGAGACGGGGGAGCGCGCCGCGTACGACAGCGGCGTGCACGGGTTGCACCCGGAGCTCATCAAGCTCATCGGCCGGATGCGCTGGCGCACGAGCTACGGCCAGAACATCCTCAACCACTCCAAGGAAGTGGCGTGGCTGGCGGGGATCATGGCGGCCGAGCTCGGGCTCGACGTCGCGATGGCCAAGCGCGGCGCGCTGCTGCACGACATCGGCAAGGTGCTCACGCACGAGCACGAGGGTACCCACGTCCAGCTCGGCGTCGAGGTCGCGACGCGGTACGACGAGCACCCGCTGGTGGTCAACTGCATCGCCGCGCACCACGACGACGTGCCGCATGAGAGCGAGATCTCGGTGCTCGTGCAGGCCGCCGACGCGATCTCGGGCTCGCGCCCGGGCGCGCGGCGCGAAGCGTTCGAAACCTACGTGAAGCGGCTCGAGGGGCTGGAGAAGATCGCGGCGAGCTACAAAGGCGTGGAGAAGGTCTTCGCCATTCAGGCGGGCCGCGAGATCCGCGTGGTCGTCACCCCCGACCACATCGACGACGTGCGCATGGTGTCGCTCTCCGAGGAGATCGCGCGCCGCATCGAGGCCGAGCTGCAGTACCCGGGACAGATCAAGGTCGTGCTGATCCGCGAGACGAGAGCCGTCGACTTTGCCCGCTGAGCTGCTCGACGGAAAGGCGATAGCGCGCGAGCTGCGCGACGAGGTAGCGGCCGGCACCGCCAGGCTCGTCGCGCGCGGCGTGCGGCCGGGCCTTGCGGTCGTGCTCGTGGGCGACGACCCCGCGAGCGCCGTATACGTGAAGTCGAAGGGGAAGGCGTGCGAGGAGGCGGGGATGCACTCCGTCACGATCCGGCTTCCCGCGGACACGTCGCAAGCGCGGCTCGACGCGGAGGTGGACGCGCTCAACGCCGATCCCGCGATCCACGGAATCCTGGTGCAGATGCCGCTGCCCAAGCAGATCGCGGCTGACTCGGTCATTCGGCGGATCAAGCCCGAGAAGGACGTGGACGGCTTCCATCCGGTGAACGTCGGCAAGATGCTGATCGGGGATACCGACGGGTTCGTGCCGTGCACGCCCGCGGGAATCCAGGTGATGCTCCAGCGCACCGGCGTGAAGACCGCCGGGAAGGAGTGCGTCATCGTCGGCCGGAGCAACATCGTCGGCAAGCCGATGGTCGCGCTGATGCTGCAGAACACGCCGCAGGCGAATTGCACCGTCACGGTCTGCCACAGCGCGACCACTGACATGGCGGCGCACACGCGTCGCGCGGACATCCTGATCGCCGCGGCGGGCAAGCCGCACCTCATCAAGCGCGACATGGTGAAGCCGGGTGCGGTCGTCATCGACGTCGGGATCAGCCGCGTCGAGGATCCTTCCAGCGCCTCGGGTTACAGACTCGTCGGCGACGTCGCGTTCGACGAGGTGCGCGAGGTCGCGTCGCTCATCACGCCGGTGCCGGGCGGCGTCGGCCCCATGACCATCGCGATGCTGCTCAAGAACACGCTGCGCGCGGCGGAGCGGACGGTAGCGTGATCGCGTCGCAGCCGGCCGCGCCCTCGATCGATTCGACGCTGGCGAGCTTCGAGGAAGAGTTCGCCGGAGAGCGGCACGAAGCCACGATCGCGCTGGAGGATTGCGCGGCGAAGCTCGTCCCGCCCGACTGGGGTCGCCTTGGCGACGCGGTCCGGTACGCGATGCTCGGCTCCGGCAAGCGCATTCGCGGGGTGCTGCTGATCGCCGCCTATCGCGCGGCGGGCGGGCGCGGCGACGCCGCTCCGCTGGCGGCCGCCGTGGAGATCGTGCACGCGTACTCGCTCGTGCACGACGATCTGCCGTGCATGGACGACGACGACTTGCGGCGGGGACGCCCGACGGTGCACCGCCAGTGGGACGTCCGCACGGCCACGGTCGCCGGAGTCGCGATGGTGCCGCTGGCTGTCCGCGCGGCTTTGGCCGGCGCGGCGCGGCTCGAGCTCGATCCGGCCACGACTTCCGCGGTCGTGGCGGAGTTGATGCGCGCCGGGGGCGCCGCGGGGATGATCGGCGGACAGCTGCTCGACCTCGAGTCGCACGCCGCGGATTTCGGGCTGGCCGAGCTGGAGCGGATCCACCGTGGCAAGACAGGCGCGCTGATCGCCGCGTCGGTGAAGATCGGCGGACTCGCGGCGGGCGCCGCCGAGCCGCAACTGGCGGCGCTCGCGAGGTTCGGGCACGCGATCGGTCTGGCCTTCCAGATCGCGGACGACGTGCTCGACGTGACCTCGACCAGCGACCAGCTGGGCAAGACCGCGGGCAGGGACGCGGCGCTGGGCAAGCAGACGTACCCGGCACTGCTGGGCGTCGACGGCGCCCTGCGGCGCGCGTCCGCGCTGATCACCGATGCATGCGACGGCGTGGCGGCGTCGGGGCTCGAGAGCGCCCGGCTACAACGGCTCGCGAAATTCGTCATACTGAGAGAGTCGTGACTCCCACCATGCCCATTCTCGATCGAATCCACTCGCCCGCCGATCTCAAGGCGCTGTCGCGCGACGAGCTGCGCGCGCTCGCGTCCGACATCCGCGAGCGGATGATCGAGCTCTGCTCGCGCACCGGCGGCCACATCGGCGCGGGACTCGGAGTGGTCGAGCTCACCATCGCGATTCATGCCGTGTTCGACGCGCCGCGGGATCAGATCCTGTGGGACGTCGGCCACCAGGGCTACCCGCACAAGCTGCTCACCGGACGCAACGCGGCCATGGAATCGCTGCGGCAGGAGAACGGCATCTCCGGATTTCTCAAGCGGAGCGAGAGCGAGTACGACGCCTTCGGCGCCGGGCATGCCGCGACCGCGATCTCCGCCGGACTCGGAATGGCCGTGGCGCGCGACCTCAACGGTGAATCGTTCAAGGTCGTCTCGATACTCGGCGACGGCGCGCTCACCTCCGGCCTGTCGTACGAGGGACTCAACAACGCCGGCGGCGCGGGCCGCGACTTCATCGTCGTGCTGAACGACAACGAGATGTCGATCGCGCCGAACGTCGGCGCGATGTCGAGATATCTCACGTCCGTCCAGCGGAACCCGCTGTACAACCGCGTGCGCTCCGCCATCGGCTCGGCGATCGACCACGCTCCGGGTCCGCTGTCGTCCGTCGGGACGGTCGTGCGAAAGTGGGAAGAGAGCATGAAGTCGCTGCTCACGCCCGGCGTCCTGTTCGAGGAGCTGGGCTTCCGCTACTTCGGCCCCATCGACGGGCACAACATGGACACGCTCATGGACACGTTCGCCGCGGTGCGGGAGATGACGGGCCCGCGGCTGGTGCACGTGATCACGCAGAAGGGGAAGGGATTTCCCGCCGGCGAGCACATCGAGAAATGGCACGCGCTTCCGCCGGGACACGACCCGGCGACGGGCAAGCAGCGCGCCGTCTCCACGGCAAATCCCGGGTACACGGCGATCTTCGGACGCGGGCTGACGGAGCTGGCCGCGGTCGATCGTAGGGTAGTCGCGATCACGGCCGCGATGCCGAGTGGCACCGGCACGATGGCGTTCGCGAAGGAGCATCCGGACAGGTTCTTCGACGTCGGGATCGCGGAAGGCCACGCCGTCACGTTCGCGGCGGGGCTAGCGACGCAGGGGATTCGTCCGGTGTGCGCCATCTACTCGACGTTCCTGCAGCGGGCGTACGACAGCATCGTGCACGACGTCGCCATCCAGCACCTGCCCGTCGTGTTTGCAATGGATCGCGCCGGCCTGGTTGGCGAGGATGGTCCCACGCACATGGGGCTGTACGACATTGCCTACATGCTGGCGATCCCGGGCGCGACGGTCACGGCGCCCAAGAACGCGGAAGAGATGCTGGGGCTGCTGCGCGCGGGCATCGAGCATGGCGAGGGACCGTTCTCGCTCCGCTACCCGCGCGACGCCGCACCCGACCAGCCCGGTGCCGCGGCGGAGATTCCGCCGGTTCCGTACGGCACGTGGGAAGTCGTGCGGCAGAGCGGAGAGCGCGGTGGCGACGGCTTCGCGATCCTCGCCGTCGGCACGATGGTGCTTCCGGCCATCGCGGCCGCGGAATCGCTCGCCGCGGAAG
>JANLGX010000106.1 GCA_024654005.1 Gemmatimonadaceae bacterium
AGTTTCCGCGAGAGAAACCATACGCGACGGCGTGCAAGGTGTAGAGCGTGAGGGATGTTCTGCAAGCTGCCCGTAGTGTCCTGACTGAGCGGGAGTTCGAGGCGTTCGAGCTGGCCACCCTCGGGTTGAGCCGGCGGAAGATCGGGCTTGTGTTGGGGGTGAGCGCGTCGACGGTTCGGGATCGGCTTGTGAGGGCGCACGGTAAGCTGGGCGTCGTGGCGGATGAACGAGAGGAGGCGGCGTGAGTAGGTTGGTCATCGAGTCGGCGCAGTTCCCGGACGCGTTCGAGGGTGCGGTGCGCATTGGTCAGATCGTGCGCTTGTCGGTAGCCGGGGTGGTCACGGAGGTGTCGGCGGAGACGCTCGACATAACGTCCATGGGTGGGCCGAAGGAGTACCGGCTCGGTTCTCGGACGACGACGATCCTTGTGACCGACGTCGGGTCTAGAAACGACGACGTGTGAACGTCCTGCTCTGGCGGAAACATCACGAGCAGGCTGTCGCTCAGGCGGAGCGGATGGCGGAGATCGCCCGTGACGTCCTCGACGTGGAGGAGGTCGCTGACGGTGTGTTCTGGGGTGCGGCCGGCGGTGATGCCCGGAAGCTCAGAGGTGTGCCGGTGCAGGCGAAGGGAGTCGGCGGAACGCAGCCCGGATCGGACCCGCTGGCGGCATTGCTGGCGAAGGAACGCCGCGCCGCTCGAGCTGCCTGAACGCACGTTCGCGCGAACATCCGTTTGCGTCCGTCCGCTAGCCGCGCTACCCTGACAGCGCGACGTCCTCCGTACGATGGGCGCGTCACGGATCCGGGTAGTCGGGGATCCGCGGAGCTGGGACAACGCGTTGGGCGATAGTACCTCGCCCGCAACCCAGCAACTTACCTCCAACCGACCCCGAAAACCCCAGCCGCCGGAAGGCGGCTTTCGCATATCCACATCTCGCCCATCACTCTCACCCGCCCAGTGACATGTCCTCTGCGATCGCACCCTCGAAGCGTCGCCACCTTCCAGTCCGTGTCGCGGACGTGCCGTTGGAGAAGCGGCGGCACGCGGCCCGGCAGGCGGTCAAGCGGGAGCCTGACCCGTTGGAGCGCTGGGCGATCTTCATGCTCGCTGAGGATCCGGGGGAGCTCGTAGCGTGGGTGGCGCCGTAGTGGATCTCGACGAGGCCCGGGTGCGGGAGCATCTGCGGGAGCGGGCTCGCGGCCGGATCATGCACGCGTGCGCCGGCTGCGGCCGCCGTTGCGAAGGATCCCGCTGCCCTGCCTGCCAGGTGCCATCACCGTACGCGACGGCCGAGTACCGGGAGGCCCGGAAGCTGACGCTGGCGACCGAGCATGTCTGCTGGATCTGCGAGCGGCCGGGCACAGTGAAGGATCCGTTGACCGCGGATCATCTCGTGCCGGTCGTCCGGGGCGGACGCAGCCACCGAACGCAGCTGCGGGCAGCGCACCGCTCGTGTAACGCCCGGCGTGGTGCGGCGATCACGAACGGCGGCGACACCGCATGACGGTCATGGTGACCGAGATGCTCGTCTGCGTCTCCTGCGGCGCGGAGTTCCCGCCCAGCCTGGTGGGCGGCCGGCCGCGCCGTCACTGCCACGACTGCCGTGCGCCCCGGACGAAGCAGCCGCCACCGCCGGTCCGACGGAAAACAGCGGGACAGCCGTTCACGCTCCCCCACTTCCGCGCCTGGGCGCACAGGTTGAAGCTCGACTCCGGCAAGCCCTGGGCGCTCGACCCGTTCCAGGAAGCCTTCGTCGCCGACCTGTTCTCCGGCATCCCCGAATGCTGGCTGATCGTCCCCGAAGGCAACGGCAAATCCACGCTCGTCGGCGGCCTGGCGCTCTACCACATCGAGCATCGGGACGACGCCCGGGTGCCCGTCGCCGCATCCTCACGGGAGCAGGCCGGGATCATCTACCGGCAAGCGGAAGGGTTCGTCCGCCGCGGCCAACTCCAGCATGTGTTCCGCTGCCTCCGCGGCCACCGTCGCATCGAATGCCTCCTGACCGGCTCAGCCATGCAGTTGCACGCCGCCGACGCCGGCACCGCCGACGGGGAGATCTTCACACTCGGGCTGATCGACGAGCTCCACCGGCACAAGAGCCTCGAGCTGTACCGGATCTGGAACGGGAAGACCGACAAGCGGGAGGGCGCGCAGCTCGTCGTCATCTCCACCGCTGGCGAGCCCGGCGGTGAGTTCGAGGCCGAGCGGGAGCTGCTCCGGCAGACCGCGGAGAACACGGAGCGCGGCGAGACGTTCACCCGTTCGATGTCGTCGACGTCGGTGATGCACGAGTGGGCGGTTCCGGAGGGCGGCGACGTCGAGGATCTTGAGCTGGTAGCCCGCGCGAACCCCGCCTCGATCGTCACCGTCGAGCGTCTGCGGGAGAAGCGGAAGCGCACCCGTCATCTCGGCCACTGGAAACGCTTCACCTGCAACCTCGCCGCGCGTGGTGCGGAGGCGGCGATCACCGAGCTCGCGTGGTTCGCCGCCCTGACCGACGAGAGGATCCCCGAAGGCGCCCATATCGGTCTCGGACTCGACATCGGCTGGATCTACGACACGACGGCGCTCGTGCCGCTGTGGGTTCGTGACCCGGAGTTCCGGCTGCTCGGTGAGGCGACGATCCTGGAGCCCCCGGGGGACGGGACGATGCTCGACCCGAACGAGATCAAACGGGCGCTGCTCGCGATCCATGCGCGCAACCCGATCCACACCGTGGCGATGGACACGAGCGACGGCGTTGACCTCGCCCAGTGGATCGCCGACGAGATCGGCTGCGAGGTGATCGACCGGGCGCAGACGAACTCGATGTTCGTGATGGA
Source organism: Gemmatimonadaceae bacterium (assembly GCA_024654005.1). Lineage (GTDB taxonomy): Bacteria > Gemmatimonadota > Gemmatimonadetes > Gemmatimonadales > Gemmatimonadaceae > JACDCY01. The sequence continues at coordinate 2,829 of JANLGX010000106.1, forward strand.
CTACGACCGCTTCACGGAAGCGCTCCGTGAACGCTGGCTCTGGCACACCGGCGGGCCCGGCCTCACCCGGCATGTGCTGAACGCGGTCGCGCAGATGCTCCCCGGCGGCGACGTCCGGTTCCAACGTCCGAAGAAGAACCGGCGCTCGAGCTACCAGGACATGCGTGTCATTGACGCGCTCTCCGCCGCCTGCTTCATCCACACGACGATGGCCGCGGAGCTCTCCGCGCCCGCAACGTCCGAACCGTTCTTCGCGTTCGCATGAACCTGCCGTCCCTCCGCCGCCGCCCCGAGGTCGTCGAGCGTTCCGACCCGGCCCTATCGCTCAGCGACTACATCGACCAGCTCTCGAGCTTCACCTTCGCCGGGCATCGCTACACGCTGCCGGGTGAGAAGCAGGAGGAGATCGGCGGCGACTACGCCGGACTTGTCCGTTCCGCCTACAAAGGCAACGGTGTCGTCTTCGCCTGCATGCTCGTCCGCATGCTGCTGTTCAGCGAGGCGCGCTTCCAGTTCCGGCAACGGAACCAGGGACGGCCCGGCAACCTGTTCGGCAACCCGGACCTCGCGTTGCTCGAGCGGCCGTGGCCGGGCGGCACCACCGGGGATCTGCTCTCCCGGATGATCCAGCACGCGGACATCGCCGGCAACGCGTTCGTCGCCCGCCGCCGCGGTGGGGTGACGATGCTCCGGCCTGACTGGGTTGACATCTTGATCGGCTCGACGAGCGACTCCGAGGTTGGCGCTTGGGACGTTGACGCGGATGTGCTCGGCTACCTGTACCGTCCGGGCGGCCGTCACTCCGGCCGGCCTGCGGAGGCGTTCCTGCCCGGTGAGGTCGCGCACTTCGCGCCGATCCCCGACCCGGACGCGTCGTTCCGCGGTATGAGCTGGCTGACCCCGATCGTGCGTGAGGTGATGGCCGACAAGGCGATGACCGCGCACAAGCTGCAGTTCCACGAGAACGGGGCGACCCCGAACCTTGTCGTCAAGTTCGACATCGCCGACCTGGAGAAAATGACCGCGTGGGTTGACAAGTTCAAGGAGCAGCATGAGGGCGCCCGCAACGCCTACAAAACACTGTTCCTCGGCGCGGGCATGGACGCGACCGTTGTCGGCGCGACCATGAAGGAGATCGACTTCAAGGTGACACAGGGCGGCGGGGAAACACGGATCGCCGCCGCCGCCGGCGTGCCCCCGGTGATCGTCGGCCTGTCGGAGGGATTGCAGGCGGCGACGTACTCGAACTACGGGCAGGCGCGCCGCCGGTTCGCTGACGGGACGATGCGCCCGCTGTGGCGGAACGCGGCCGGCTCACTCCAGCAGATCGTGGCCACCCCGCCCGGTGCCGAGCTTTGGTATGACGATCGTGACATTCCGTTCCTGGCCGAGGACATGAAGGACGCCGCGGAGGTCGCGCAGCTGAAGGCGTCGGCGATGAAGACGCTCGTCGACGCAGGCTACGACCCTGCCACCGTCGTCGACGCGGTCGAGTCCGGGGACCTGACACGACTCACGCATTCCGGGCTCGTGTCTGTGCAGCTGCAAACGCCCGGCGCCCAAGCCCCGGCATCGAACGGATCGAAGAGCTCTGCGCGTACGCGGGAACTTCTCGCGGCGCTGACCGAGGAGGACTAGCCCTATGGCATCCGAAAACACACACGCCTCCGATGAGGCGGACACCGGCGTGCCCGAAGGGCTCGCCCGTCTGATCACCGGCGCCGCCGAACGCGGCGACCGTTTCGCGTTCACCGTCGCCGCCGGACGACTCGGCTCTGTCGAGGAAGCGCAAGCTCTCGTGCGGAGCAAAGGCATCGTCCGCATGGTCGACCGGGTCGCCGTCCGCACGGCCGCCCCCGCCCTGCTCCCCCACGGCGAGCTTCGCGACGCATCGAGCGAAGGCGACGGCACCACCATGTTCGGGCACTTCGCCGTCTTCGACGAGTGGACGGAGATCGACAGCTGGTTCGAGGGGAACTTCCTCGAGCGGATCGCCCCGGGCGCGTTCAAGAAGACGTTCCGGGAGAACCGCGCGGAGATGAAGTCGCTGTTCCAGCATGGCATGGACCCGCAGATCGGCGACAAGCCATTGGGGCCGATCGCCGACCTCCGCGAAGACGATACGGGCGGCTACTACGAGGTTGAGCTGCTCGACGCCCCCTACGTTCGTGATGACATCCTTCCCGGTTTGCGTGCCGACCTGTACGGCGCATCGTTCCGGTTCCAGATGATCCGGGAGGAGTTCGACCAGAAGCCTGACCCGTCGGAGACAAACCCGAATGGTCTGCCCGAACGGACGCTCAAAGAGCTTCGTCTCTTCGAGTTCGGTCCGGTCACGTTCCCCGCCTACCCATCGGCGACGGCGGGAGTCAGGTCGCAAGACCTGGAAGCAGCAGAAGCAAAAGCCACACCCCCGGCGGAAGGCGCCGAGACGAAACACCACCCCGACAAGAACCTTGTCGGTGCCGGTGCTGTGTCTCACCCCGACCCCGTGCGCCGTGGACTGTCCACGTACAGCCTCAACCGAAAGGAGGAGCCCTCATGGCGTCTCTAACCATCGAGGAGCTCGAGGCGCGCCAGAGTGAGATCAAGGGGCGCCTGAAAGAGATCGACACCGAGTTCGCCGGGGAGACTTTCCCCGATGAGACGCGCGCGGAGTGGAACGGCCTCAACGAGGAGCACGACCGGAGCGCCGAGATCATCGGCGAGTTGCGCGCCCGCAAGGAGCGGGTGGCGGTTCTCGCTGGCAGCGACAGGCATGTGGAGCGGCCGGTCCAGCCTGCCGCCAGGCTGCGTGTCGGCAGCGGCGTCCCCGACGACATCTACGCCGTCGACGAGTACCGCAACCGGGCAAGCAACCGGGACGATCTCCGGTCGGCGCTCCGGTCGGGTGCGAAGAAGGCGGTCGAGGTCGCAGTGTTCCCGCACGAGCAGGCCGACCGGGCTGCGGTGCAGGAGCACCTCGTGCGGCTGCTCAACACGATCGACGGCGACGACGGTGAGCTGTCCCGCCGGATCCTCCAGACCGGGAGCCCGCTGTACGCCCGCGCGTTCGGGAAGGCGCTCGCAGGCGCCCCCCTGACCTCGGACGAGCAGCGTGCCCTCAGCGAGTCATCGGCGGGCGGCGGATACGCGGTCCCGTTCGTTCTTGACCCGACGATCATCCCGACGTCGAACGGGTCGGTGAACCCGCTCCGGCAGATCAGCCGGGTCGAGACGATCACAACGAACGAGTGGCGTGGCGTCTCGTCCGGTGGGATCACGGCGGCGTATTCGGCGGAGGCGACCGAGACGACCGACAACGCACCGACGCTCGGACAGCCGACCGCAACTCCGGCGAAGGCGCAGGCGTTCATTCCGTTCTCGATCGAGATCGGGCAGGACTGGGGTTCGCTTCAGACGGAGATGGCGAAGCTGCTCCAGGCCGCGAAGGATGATCTGGAGGCGACGAAGTTCGTGACCGGAACCGGCACGAACGAGCCGGAGGGTCTCCTCGTCGGTGCGACCGCGGTCGTGACGAGCGTGGCGACGTCGGCGTTCGCTGTCGCGGACGTGTACGCGCTCGCGGACGCTCTGCCGAACCGGTGGCAGCCGCGGGCCTCGTTCCTGGGTAACCGCGCGCAGTTCACGCGGGTCAGGCAGTTCGACACGAACGGCGGCTCGAACCTGTGGGCGCGGCTCGCGGACAGGCTGCCGGACCAGCTGATCGGCTATCCGGCCTATCAGCAGTCGACGTACGACACGTCGGGTACGGCGGCGGGCGCGTCGATCCTGACGATCGGGGACTTCTCGAACTTCCTGATCGTCGATCGGGTCGGCCTGAACGTCGAGCTGATCCCGCATCTGTTCGGGACGGTCGCGAACTTCCCGACGGGCCAGCGCGGCTTGTACGCCTACTGGCGGAACACGTCGAAGGTGCTGGCGTGGCAGGCGTTCAGGACGCTGAAGCTCGGCTAACCCCTGAGGCGACGAACGGTGGGGACGGGCCTGCTCGGTGCCCGTCCCCACCATCTAACCGAGCACCGAGCCGAAGGAGAAATGTGATGGCGAAGGCCACCAAGAACGAAGCCAGGATTTTCATTGCGAAGGAGACGTTCAGCACCGTTGTTGACGGGTCGCCGGTGGTAGTTGCGGCTGGCGTTACTCGTGTCCGTGAGGGGCATTCGCTTCTTCGGGGGCGTGAGCACATGTTCGAGGTGATGCGCGTCGACTACGAGGTTGAGCAGATGACGAACGCGCCGGGAGAACATCGTGGCGACCGAAGCTGAGATCGCCTGGGCCGCTGGCCTATTCGAGGGCGAGGGCTGCTTCTCGGTCTGGACGGGAGCCCACGGGCGCTCCTATGTACGGGCGCAGCTCGGCATGAAGGACGGCGACGTGGTCGAGCGGTTCGCGGCGCTCGCGGGCGCCGGGAAGGTGCGTAAGCGCAGGACCGCCCACGAGCGCTGGAGTCCGATCTTCGAGTGGTCGACTGCCGACAGCGAGGCGGTTCGCAGCTTGATCGTGCTCCTCCTTCCCTGGCTCGGGGAGAGGCGCGCAGCAAAGGCGCGCGAGGCGCTCGAAGTCCTGAGCCACGTGCAGACGGCTGCCAAGAACAGGACGCACTGCGCCAAGGGCCATCCCTACGATGACGACAACACGAGGATTGAAGGCGACGGTACCTATCGTTGGCGCCGCTGCCGTTCGTGCAAGCGCGACTACGACCAGGCCCGGCACGCACGCGCGGAGGCGGTGTCGGCATGAAGATTTTGTGGCACTCAAACGCACCCTGGACACCCTCGGGCTACGGTCAGCAGACGGCTCTTTTCACGCCGAGAATCAAGGCTCTCGGCCACGAAGTAGCGATCAGCGCGTTCTACGGTCTTGAAGGCTCGATGCTCGACTGGGAAGGGATGCGTGTCTACCCGACCGACAATACACGGTTCGGGAAAGCGATGCTCCCCTACTACGTCGGCCACTTCGCGAACGGTGAGGTCGACCCGCGCGACGTGCTTGTCCTGACGTTGATGGACGTGTGGGTGCTGAATGAGGCGGTCGCGAAGCTGTCGCCGTTGCGGATGGCGTCGTGGGTTCCGGTCGACCATGATCCGGTCCCACCGGGGGTGTCGCAGTTCTTCACGCATTCGGGTGCGAGGCCGATCGCGATGTCACGGTTCGGTGAAGCGAAGCTCCAAGAGGCGGGCCTCGACCCTCTCTACGTGCCGCACGGTGTCGACACGACCCTGTTCCGGCCGCAACCCGACCGGGACGCGATCCGCGAAGGCATGGGTGTCCCCGACGGTGCGTTCGTGATCGGCATGGTCGCGAACAATCAGGGCAACAGCCCGCCCCGCAAAGCGTTCCCGCAGGTCTTCCAGGCGTTCTCGATCTTCCAGAAGAAGCATCCGGACGCGTTCCTTTACCTGCACGCCGACATGCACGGCATGAACAGCGGGATCAAGCTCCGCTACCTCGCCGAGACGTGCGGGATCCCCGAGCGCGCGTACGGCTGCTCCGACCAGATGCTGCTTCAGCTCGGGTTGCCGGCGGCCGCGATGAGCTACGTCTACTCAACCTTCGACGTGCTCGCCTCCCCGTCGTATGGGGAAGGGTTCGGGATCCCGATCGTGGAGGCGCAGGCGTGCGGGGTGCCGGTGATCGTGACGGACTGGACGGCGATGCCGGAGCTGTGCGGCGCAGGCTGGCTCGTGGAGGGTGACCCGTGGTTCGACACGCATCACGGCTCGTTCTTCATGTGTCCGTCGGTTCAGAAGATCGTGGAGGCATTCGAGCACGCCTACGAGGCACGCGATGACCAGGGGCTGCGTGACCGGGCGGTCGAGTTCGCGGCCGGCTACGACGTCGACACGGTGATGCGCGACTACTGGGTTCCCGCGCTCGACGAGCTGGAGAAGCCGCGCGAGGTGGCTCCGCTCACGAGTACGAACGGGAGCCGGGCGCAACGCCGGGCCGGGGCACGCGCGAAGGCGAAGGTGACCGCGTGATCGTGTACGCCGAACAGATCCGCGGCTACGGGCCGGCGGCGCCGGTGCCCGTGCTCCAGTGGGAACCCGAGTTCGGGGCGCTGCTCGCTCTCTACCGTGAACGCTCCCCACGGCGGGTGCTCGAGGTCGGCACCTACCACGGCGGCACCCTCTACCACTGGCTCACGAACGCCCGCGACGGCACGACCGTCGTCTCGCTCGACCGCTACTCGGAGGGCATAGACAACCGTGGCATGTACAGGGGCTGGTGCCCTGATGGTGTGTCCGTTGTCGCGCTCGAGGGTGACAGCCACGACGAGACGGTCGCCGCCCAGGTCGCCGCGTATGGGCCGTTCGACTGGGTGTGGATCGACGCCGGCCACTACTACCCGGAGGTGAAACGCGACTGGGAGCTGTACGGGTCCATGTGCGCGCCCGGCGGCATCGTCTGCTTCCACGACATCCTCCCAGCCTCCGTCGAGCATCCGGAGATCGAGGTGGAGCGTCTCTGGCGGGAGCTCCAGGCGTCGGGCTACAGGACGGAAGAGATCATCGCCGACCCCGCAGTCTCCTGGGGAGGAATCGGGATCGTCCATGTCTAGGCTGCATGTCCTTACCTCTTGCTCGCGTCCCGGGAACCTGCCGGCGGTCGCTGAGAGCATCGCCGCCGCCGCGTCCGACTCGTGGGAGGTGTGCTGGCATGTCCGCTTCGACCTCAAACACCTGCACGTCGGCGGGCAACAGTTGAAGAACGACATGCTCGACGGGATCACCGACGGCTGGGTTGTCTTCCTCGACGACGACACGACCATGCACCCCGGCCTGCTCGCGAGTGCTGCCAAGGTCGCCGACGTGGGCGCGGTGATCGTGTCGCAGGAGCGGTCGGACGGAACGATCCTTCGTGCGGCGCGGGAGAACTTGCAGGTCGGTCTCGTAGATATCGGCCAAGCGATCCTTCGTCGCGACCTGATCGGAGATGCGCGTATCCCGATCGACTACAACGGCGACGGCATGTTCCTCGCCGGTCTGCTGCGCGACACACCGGCCGTAGCGTTCGTCGACGAGATCCTGTCCTTCCACAACTCGCTCACGACGGCAGTGGCCGCATGACACCGACGACCGCCATCGTCACACCCTGGGTTGACCATCCCGAACTCGTCGAGGACTACATGGCCGCGGTCGCGGACGGCCCGCCGGACGAGCTGCTCGTCATCGATAACGGCAGCACTCCGCCGTTGGACTTCGCGGCTGTCCGCTTCGAGGAGAACCGTGGCTTCACGGCAGCGTCGAACGCGGGCCTCGCTGCCGCCCGGACTGACGCGGTGCTGTTCCTGAACAACGATGTGGTGATGACCCGGCCCGGCTGGCTCGACATGATCCGGGACGCGCTCGAGCCGGGCGTGCTGATCGGTGCCCGTCTGCGTTACGACCGGCACGGTGACGTGGACGGCCAGCCGCTCCCGTACCTGGACGGCTGGTGCCTGGCCGGGATGACCGCCGACCTCCGCGAGC
>JANLGX010000406.1 GCA_024654005.1 Gemmatimonadaceae bacterium
TGGTCTGTTGCTCCACCAGGCACTGGGTGTAGGCGATGGGATTGAACTCGTAGATGCGGCAGTTCACCGCCGGATCATAGTCGATGACGTTCCCGCCGACCGGCGGGCGCTGGCGCTGCGAGCTGAAGGTGAAGTTGGCCTGAAAGCCCTGCGTCGCCTGCATCCCCCCGTACATGCGATCCCGCGCGGCGACGCCGGCCACAGGCGTCGACCCCGCCTTCCGCGACAGCGCGTCGTCGCCGGCGGGCTGCAGCCGCTCGATCTGCGGGTTGCGCTGCGGAACGGCTCGCCCGAACAGGCGCGAGAACGCGGCGAGAATCCCCGATTGCTGGCTCAGCGTGAACGAGATGTCCAGCGACTCGTGAAAGGGCTTGAAGACGGCGGAGTCGCTCAGGAGGTTTCCCTGAAAGAGGGAGTACTGGCTCCTGAGGCTGAACCCGGGAAGAAGGTCGGAAGTGAAATCATACGACAAGCGGTCCGTGGCGAAGCCGGATCGGCCGGTGGCGCGCGCGCGCTCGAAGTCGTACGCCAGCGGCGAGAAATTTATCGACAGCAGCCTGATCTTCGTATCGGTACCGTCTGATCTGTTTCCGCCGGTCGCGCTGTCCGGTTTCGCGCGCAGCTTGGCCTCGATGTTCTGCGAGAGCTGCAGCGTGATCATGTTCTGCGCGAGGCCGCCGTTGTAGCCGAAGCCGGAGCTGTTCGTCGCAGCGAGAAATTCGTCGCTGACACGCGCGGCGGGCGCGTAGCCGTAGCTCAGCCGCGGTGAGATAGAATGGCGGAATCGCTCGACCCGGCCGAACCCCGGAAACAAGCCGAAAAACGTCGGCGAAACTCCAATGCCGTAGATCGCCCGCTTCGACTGACGGACGAACCTGCCGCCCGAGAACTGCGTTCGAACCATGTACGGCGCGGGATCCACGTTCGAGAACGATATCGACGGCGAGACGTTCCACGTGCCGACCAGAAGTCCCGGCAGACCGATGCTCGTCTCCCAATCGACGTTGGTGCGGTATGTGCGGCTGAACACACGCGTGGTAGACACGCCGCTGTCGGTGCGACTCGCGAGCAGGACCGAAGTCGGATAATCGTCCTCGCTGTCCGCGACGCGGAAAGAGTTCGCCCAGGTGAACCCGAATATCTTGAGTGGCGTGTTGAACGCGGCGTTCGTGCTGCGCCTGTCGCCGATCACCTGCACGGTGTCGAACCCGCCGTCCCGCGGCTCGAAGCGGCTCGAGATCGTTCCAGGTTGATCGAGATCGAAATTCTGGTCGTTGATGACGGACAGCGACGGCGTCCACTCGAGCCAACGCGCCAAGGCGAGAGTGGGCGTCGTCAGGTTGAAGTTCGGGAATTGCTGGTCGACCTGATCGCGGCCGGGATACTGCCTGCGGTTCCCGCCGATCGTGAGCGACGCGGGCCCGAGCTTCTGCGCGTAATTCGCCTGCGAGGAGATGGTCGCCATCACCTGCCGCGGATCGAACGCGTTGCTCCGCTGGATGAAGGTGTTGGTGACGTAGTTCAGATTGAACGACAGGTTGCGCGTCTGCGAGAAATTCTGCTGGTGCGCCCACGACAGCGCGGTGTTCCTGCCTCCCGAGCGCTGCCGGTCGTGCGACGCCGCGAACCGGCCGGTCATGAACCGGCTCAGCCAGCGGTACTGGAACTCGCCGTTGGACTTGATCCACCCCGGATCGCCCTCGGTGGGCCGGGCGCCGCTGCGCCAGTCCATCCACAAGCGCGCGTCGGTGTAGTCGCTGAGCGCGAAGTAGTAGCCGATGTTGTCCACGTGCCGGCGATACTGGGGACTGTTGCGGAAGATCTCACTCACGCCGAACCGGGGCGTGAGTATTCCGCTGCGCCGGCCCGAGCGAATGTCCTGGAACATGAACGGCAGCCAGAGGACCGGCACCTCGCCGATGTACAGCACGGCCGGCCGCGCGACGAGCAGCGTCTTCGACACCATCTTGATCCTGCCGGCGCGGAAAAAGTAGTGCGGCACCGAGTCGTCGCAGGTGGTGAAGTCTCCCTCGCGCACGAAGAACGTGGTCGGCTGCCGGCCGGTCGTGTCCGACACGAACGCCGCCTCGACCCCCGACACGAACCAGCGCTCGCCGCTCTCCACCGCCGTGCTGATGTTGGAGACACTGCCGCGGCGCGTCGAGATGTTGTACGTCAGCGAGCCGCGCGAGACCACGTCCTCCGCGTTCTGCGACGGATCCCGCAGGATGTTGGTGTCGCCGCGCACCACCACGAGCTTCGTCACGTCGCTGTACAGGATGGTGTCGCCCACGACGAGCGTAGCGCCGCGCCCCACGGCACCAGGATCGCCCGTCAGGTCGAGAGTCCGCACCCTGGCGTCGAACACGACCCGATCCCCTTGATATCGCGTCGCGGTGTAGCCGCGCCGATCCAGCAGCGCGCGCATCACCGAATCCGGCTCGGTCCACTTCACCAGCTCGCGCACGGTGGTGTCGCGGCCGGCGGTGTCGCGCGGTGTCGCATCCGGG
>JANLGX010000410.1 GCA_024654005.1 Gemmatimonadaceae bacterium
CTTCATTCCTCTGAGCGAACACCGCAAGGGAGACGAGCCTCTGTTCCAGATAGTCGCGGCGCAAATCGTAGAGCGCGCACGACGTGTTCTATTAGTGGATACCGAGACGCGAGACACCGCCAAAAGTATGAGCAGTCTCATTGCTGCTGCTGCGAACTTGAAAGCAGCCAGAACGAACAATCGGCTTCAGGTTGCTGCAATTCTTGTCGCACTGACAGCGGTTCTATTGGCACTTGCACCTGAGCGGGCAGACGAAGTGCAAAACTGGATCCGTGCGTTGACGCGCTAGCTGCACGCGGCACATGCACCACTTGAGCGCGACAAAATCCAGCCGAGGCCACGATACGAAAGATAAAGATAGGTGGATAGATTACTACCATTAGCAGTTGACGGCCGCCGAAAAAAGCGGCCGTTTTGGCGCAGTGTGATTCGAATCAAGTCCGTCTTGCGTGAAGGATTTCTTCGATGAATCGGAGAACCTGCGTGCGCTCGGTGTCGTTAAGTTCGAGGGCGCGGCGTATGAGCAAACTGGCAGTATCACTTCGTGACGAGCGCCCCCTAGAGTCATTGCCGCGCTCCGTCCAGCCAGCCCATGTCGCCAGCGTCATGAAATCCAACTTGTAGAGCTCCGCTCGCCCCGCTGTTCGTGGCGTCGGTGCGCACGCTGAGCGCGCTCATGCACGAGACCGGCAGCGATCTCACCATTCACGTCACCGGCCGCCAATGGTGGTGGCAGATCCGGTACAAGGGCGCGCACGGCACGAGCGACGTCCTCGCCGCGAACGAAATCCACATTCCGGTCGGGCGCAGGGTCCGCATCGAGCTGGCCACGGCCGACGTGATCCATAGTCTCTGGATCCCCAACCTGCACGGCAAGACCGATCTCGTGCCCGGACGCACCAACGTCATGTGGATCGAGGCCAGCCGCCCCGGCACGTCGCGCGCGCAGTGCGCCGAGTACTGCGGACTGCAGCACGCCCGCATGGCGCTGCCCCTGGTCGCCGAGGAGCAGGCGGCGTTCGACGCCTGGCTCGCCCGAGAGCGGTTGCCCGCGCCGGGTGAGGCTGGATTCCACCGCGCGCGCGGGCGCGTCGGCCGTCCATCTCCGCTGGCTGTGGAACCTGCCGCACGATCCAGGGATGGATGACACGCTGGACCGCCCGAACTTTTCTGCCGCAACGGAGAGTCGGACGGCAGGACGCCCAATTTTGCGCCGTCTCGAAAATACCTCGCGGCGACTACTACTATTGGCGCTTGACGACCGCCCGGAAAGGCGGTCGTTTTCGCTTCAGCAAGGGTGGCACATCTGCTTCGTGCGGAGATCCTATGTTGATCCAAAATTGCGGTCGTAGCGCATTCCTCGGAATTCTCCTCGTCTCTACGGCGGGCTGCGGTGGCAAGGCTCAGACAACAGCGGAGCAGGTCGGAAGGAACTTCCTCGAAGAGATGATCGCAGAAGCCGGCATTCGGCCACGCAGTGAAGGATTGGGACTGGCCGGCTCGGCTTCGCTGCGAATCCCGAACGATCTGGCATCTTCCTACTCCCGCTTCGTCGAGGAGCTAGCCTCATCGTTGCAGTTGCGTGTCCTCCCCGCACAAGTAATCGTCAGCGATTCCGTGTATCAGGAGCTTCTGGCGCTCCAGACCAGCAATACGCGAAGCCTGTTCCGTGTGTTGGGCGAACACGTTCTGACGCCTTCCAAGACAAAGAATGGTCACATCGACCCAGGCGGAAGTCCCGTCATTGCCGTGATCACCTTCGCTGCATACAACGGGGATGCGGGGCTGGCCTTCGGCACACAGGGTCTGAGATTACTCGCGGTAACAGGCGCCAGGATTGCATCCCTGGCGGCCAGCCTCAAAGCAGACTACATGGCGGCCGTGACCGTAGTGCGGCACGTCGAATCCTTTGACCCGATGGGTAAGCTCGGTACCGTGAGCGCATCGTACCGGATTCAGGTGTTCGACCGAAATGGCAACGTAATCGTAGACGAACCCGTGGTAGGCGATCCGTCTCAACCGAGGAGCCTCATTCGCTTCACTGGTTTCGATCTGGCCTTTTTTTTACCGGGCAAAAATGGGCTTCGCGAAAGCGTTATTCGCGTTCCCCACGGACGGTCAGGAGCAACGGCTCGTGGAGATCGAGCAACGCTTAATGTCAGAAGTGCTCACTGAGCTGCCTGGCAACCTTGCCCGGCACATCAAGGAATGACCCGTTAGCGCGCGCTGAAACCACTCGAGGTCGGAGCGCGGCGGAGATGCAAGACTGCTAGTAGTAGTAGTTGACGACGTTGCAGCGCGGCGGTCGTTTATGCGCGTACGCCGCGTCCTGAGTTGACCTACGTCACGAAAGGACTCGGCGTCACCATTTCCCCACCGAGCCCAGCCACGACAATATGCGGGTCCTCCGCGTGGAAATGCAGATGGTCCGCGACGCGCCCGCGCCCACGCGCGGCCGGCTGTCGTCCGTCAACCTCCGCCGCGCGTTCGACGGCGAGGACTGGCGCGCGTACAACCGGCTCTCGCTCTGGATCAAGCCCGAGGTCCGCGGCTTCCCGATGCTGCCGCTGGCGATCGTCCTGCGGAACGACGGCGCGGAGAAAGTGCCGGATCGCTACGGTCGCGAAGGGATCCACTACGTCACGCTCGAGAACAACAAGTGGACGCAGGTGGTGTGGGAGATCGAGCCGCTCGCGCGCGACCGCGTCACGGCGATCGAGATCGGCTACCGGGTGACCAAGACTCCTTTTCGCCTGAACCGCGAGAGCCTGTAGCCTAGTTCCGCGTCGGGAAGATGCCCTGGATCGCGACGATGTACCGCACGTTGTCCGTCGGCCCCTTCAGGTTCGGCAGCGCGAAGGTCGTCACGCCGTTGCCACCGAACCTCGCGCCCAGGAGGGCGAACAGCGCCTGATTCTGGTTGATCGGAAGCAGCCGTCCGTCCGCGACCGCCCACCCGCGCGGCACCACGCTGTACGGCACCAGGCTCATCTCCCCGAGAAAAGGAGTCTGCCCGGCGCGCGCGCCGGCCGGCACGGGGTCCGCGGCGGGCTTCGCCTGAGTCTCGGTCACTAGCCCGGCCCCAAAGATCAGCAGCGCGGCCAGCGCTGCCGCGGCGACTGCCGGTATCGCGATCCGTCCAAGTCGTTGCTTCACCATCAAGTCTCCATTGCGAGCATGAGTCCGGCGGCGCGGCTCCATCACTGAGCCGGGTACACGCCGTACAGCGCTATCACGTAAGTCGTCCCCGGCACGGGCGGGTCGAGCTTCGGCAAGTTGAAGGTGCTCGAGCCGTCGCCGCCGTACGTCGTGCCGATGAGGCCGAACAGCGCGGCGGTGCAGCTCTTCGTCGGGACAGCGATCGAATGCTTGCCAATGCGGGGGTTTGCTGGGCCTTACGCTGTCGCTGTGGGTATGATGGGTTGCGGAGTACGACTGTTCCTACCCTCGCCGCGGACCGTGAACGATGGCCAAATGGACTACCTCATCCCTGATCCAACTTGGTCGCTCTGCGTATTATTCTTCAAAATCATTCGCGGAGCACCCGATGCGCGGCGTCAAATACCTGTACAACTCCAACGGCAAGAGAACCGCGGTCCTGATCGACCTCGAGCGCAACAGCGCGCTGTGGGAAGACCTGCTCGATGTTGCCGTTGCGCGAACGAGGGAAAAGGAGCCGACCGAGAGCTGGAGCGTCGTGCGGCGTCGGCTTGAGCGTACGGGCCGGCTGAAGCCTGCGCGCTGAGCGTGTACGAGCTCCGGCTGACGCGCTCCGCGCGCAAGGAGCTCGAAAGGCTTCCGGACGCGAGTCTGAATCGTGTCGCCAGGCAACTGGACCTACTGGCGAGGGAGCCGAGACCTCGCGGCTGCAAAAAGCTGCGCGGTGCCCATGACCTCTGGCGCATTCGTGTCAGCGACTACCGCATCATCTATCACGTGGACGACCAAGAACATCTCATCGAGGTCCGGGCGATTCGCCACCGGAAGGACGCCTACGAATAGCCTACATGCGCAAGCGGTCGCGCAGGCTCGTTCATGGCTGGCGAACAGGCGCCCCGCTTCGTGACTGCTTACCCGGGAGCTGCGACATGACGTTTCACGAGCTCGATACCGTCGTGCTCGAGAGGGACCTGCCGGAGCATGACCTCCGGCGCGGCGACCTCGGCGCGATCGTGCATCGGCACGGACCGGACACTTTCGAAGTGGAATTCGTGCGCGCTTCGGGGAAGACGCAAGCGGTGATTTCCCTGGCTGCCGCGGATATCCGACCGCTCCACGATAATGAGGCCGCTACGCCGCCCTCGATCTATTTCGGACGCTGACGCGGACATCGGCTCCGGTCTTGCCGAGAAGCTTGACCAGCGTGTCCACGCTGAAGCGATCGATCTTGCCGCGCATGAGATCGCTGATTCTGGGCTGCGAAACGCCCAGAAGCCGGGCGGCCTGCTCCTGCGTTGCCCCAACCGCCGTCAGCCGCTTGCGCAGCTGAATCATCAGGTCGGACCGGAGCTGAAGATGCGCCGCCTCGTCCACGTCGAAGCCAAGGTCGCGGAAAATATTGTCGGTTCCCCGTCGGATTTTCATCACCATCCTCTCCTCTTAGAATCCCGGGCGCCGCTTAATCAGCTCCCTGTAGCGCTTGGCTCCGATTTCGAGGTCGAGCCGCTCTGTCCGCCGCGTCTTCCTCTGAAACGCATGCAACACGTAAATCGCTTCGGCGAACTTTACCACATAGAACACTCGGTACGCCCCTTCGCCGCGGATCCGAAGCTCATACGCTCCTGAGCCAACCATCGGCATCGGCTTGAAGTCGATGGGCTCGATCCCGTTCTGCACGAGCTCGAGATACTGCCCGGCACGGCGGCGCGCGCCCGCGGGGAACTCCCTGAGATCGCGCAAGGATGAGCCCAGCCAATAAACGGGCTTCCGACTCATATAATATATATTTAGTTATATAACACACAATTGGCCCGACTTCATTTTGAGCCGGACGCGGTGACCCGGTGAGTCGTGCACTCAAAGCGTATCTCAAGATCAGGCCGAAGAGGCGCACAGCGTAACTTCGGCGCGCCGGTGGAGATCGAGATTCGGCCTAAGCCCTTTTCGCGCGGGGTCGGGATTGGCGTGTGGTCTTCATCCGCGCACGAGAGACCTTCACCCGCGCATTTCCGGCAACGCCTGATCGCGTAGACTTCCCACTCGGCGCCAACCCGGGAAATACGACAGCGGGATCCCGACGCCCTATGCTCAGCAGGCGGAGAGCAGGGCCCTCCGGACGACGGCGGTCTGCCTCCCATGCTTGTACCAGCTGCGTGCTGACATTGAGGTAGTGCGCGAAGACCGCCTGCGATGCGTTGAGCTTCGCTCGCAGAGCGCGGATATCGTCTGCGCGCATGGCTGCGGGCGGATCGGGAAGCACCGTGGTGCGCAGCTCCCGCTTGCCGCGAGCGTGGTCCAGCGCCTCACCCGCGGACCGCATGAGCTCAGCAAACAACTCCTTTTTCATTCCTATCCTCTACGCTTGCCCTTCGTTCGCCGCCGGTCGCGCATGCGTACCTTGGGCAATCCGCCGGTACCAGTGTCTACGTCCCCCGCCACGGGATCTTCCACCAGAGCGTTCTGCAGCTCTCGAAGATTCTCCTCGAGATCGAGGGCGGTTATCCGCTTGGTGAATACCCTTGTCTCGATGAAGTAGAGGATCAAGGGCGTGGTCCCCCGGACCTGGGTAACTCTATTACAGAGTAGTATAGTGCGGTACGGCAATCAAGTGCCGGTGCCGGAAGCTTTGAGGAGAATACGCCTGGCGCGCTCGAAGGCGCCAACCAGATTCGCCCGGGCGCAACCGAACGTGCATTACGGTGGCGCTTATCTCCCGATTGTGGGTATGTTGCTGAAGTCCTTCTCATTGCGGTTTGAGCCCAATGAAGTTTCGAATCGAGATCGAAGAGGAAACAGACGGCCGTTGGCTCGCCGAGGTGGAGGCCCTTCCGGGCGTCGCTTCATACGGCACCACAAAGACCGATGCAGTCGCGAAGGTGCAGGCGCTCGCTTTACGGGTTTTGGCTGATCGCATGGAACACGGGGAAGCGGTTCCTGAACTTCTGGACGTCTCCTTCCAGGCGGCGTGAGTTTCGGGTGGAGCGACATCATGCGCGCATTGGACACCTCCGTAGAAGCGGCGGCGATGCAACACCGCCTGCACCAAGCACTCGGGACCGAAGCCCGCGTCGCTCTCGCAAAAAGCGCGAGCGAGCTGGCTCGGGAGTTTGCCAAGGCGGGCCTGCGGGACCGGCACCCGGAGTACACGGAAGAGGAGTTGCTCCGCGAGCTGGCAAACAAAACTGCCCGGACGCTTGATCGGCCTTAAGTGACAGGCGAAATGCTTCTGCGCCACGTGACCCGTCCAGTCATTCTGCTCGGCCTCACGCTTTGCGTCACAGCACCAGCGACGGTCAGGGCGCAGTCATCACGCCCGCTCCTGCCCATTCAGTTCGAGCACTCGGCGGAATTCGCCTGGCTCCAAAAACCCGTTCATACGTCGCGCACGCTGGACGACATGACGCGCCCGGATACATGGCGCTCCTCCGGCACTGCCACCGTCACCTTCCCCGCCGAGCCGCGACTCGAGGGAATGCGCGTCCTCCGCGTGGACATGCAGCTGTTCCGCGACGCGCCCGCGCCCACGCGCAGCCGGCTGTCGTCCGTCAACCTCCGCCGCGCGTTCGACGGCGAGGACTGGCGCGCGTACAACCGGCTCTCGCTCTGGATCAAGCCTGAAGTCCGCGGCTTCCCGATGCTGCCGCTGGCGATCGTCCTGCGCAACGACGGCGCGGCCCAGGTGCCGGATAGGTACGGCCGCGAAGGGACCCACTACGTCACACTCGCGAACGGCAAGTGGACGCAAGTGGTGTGGGAGATCGAGCCGCTCGCGCGCGACCGCGTCACCGCGATCGAGATCGGCTACTGGGTGAACAAGATGCTCGCGCTGCCCGGCGACACGGTCGCGTTCGAGATCGGCCGCATCGAGCTACAGCAGGTCACGCCTGATCACCACACGGGCTGGAACGTCGCGCCGGGGAAGATCGCGTTCAGCCACACCGGCTACCTCCCGCACTCGAGGAAGACGGCGATCGCGAGCGATCTCACGGCGGCCACGTTCGATGTCGTCCGCGTGCAGAGGGATCCCCGCGGTCCGCGCCAAACCCTGCCGGTGCGTACCGTCCAGTCGCGCCTCGGGACGTTCCAGGAGCTGGATTTCTCCAGCATGACCACGACGGGAAACTACGTGATCCGCGTGGGCGACACGGAGACGCACCACTTCCGCATCGCCGACGACGCGTGGGACGGCACGATCTGGAAAACGCTCAACTTCTTCTACGGCAATCGCTGCGGCTTCGACGTCCCCGGCTCGCACCCGGTGGATCACCTCGA
The DNA here is from genome assembly GCA_024654005.1 of Gemmatimonadaceae bacterium. GTDB lineage: Bacteria > Gemmatimonadota > Gemmatimonadetes > Gemmatimonadales > Gemmatimonadaceae > JACDCY01. Next base: position 7,432 of record JANLGX010000410.1, read on the forward strand.
CTGGTTCGCCACGCACGGCAGCGACAGCATCGTCATGAGCGGCGGCTGGCACGACGCGGGCGACCTGTCGCAGGGCACGGTCAACACCGGCGAAGCGGTGTACGCGATGTTCGCGCTCGCCGAGCGGTTGCGCGAGCGCAGCGGCGATCCCCTGCTGCTGGCGCGCGTGCTCGAGGAAGCGAAGTGGGGACTCGACTGGGTGATGCGCGTGCGCTTTCCGGGCGGCTACCGCCTCTACTTCGCCAGCCACAACCTGTGGACCAACAACATCGTCGGCGACGAGGACGACCGCACGCGCGCCGCGCGCAACAACCCCAACGTCAACTACATCGCGGCGAGCGCCGGCGCGATCGCCTACCGCGTGCTCAAGGACAGCGAGCCCGCGCTCGCCGCGCGCGCGCTGGCGATCGCCGAGGACGATTGGAGTCACGCGATAGTCGGAGTCGAATCGCGCGACACACGCGACACCCCCGCGTTCGCCGCGACGCCGATCGAGCTCGCCGGCATCGGCATCACCGCGTCGCTCGAGCTGTACCGCGCGACGAACAACAAAAAATACGCGGACAAGGCGGTCGAGCTCGCGCGCGTGATCGTCGCGTCGCAGCAGAAGACGCCGGTGGGCACCGTCTTCCCGCTCGCTGGCTTCTTCTGGACGGGACCGGACCGCGACACGCTCTTCCACCAGTTCCACCGCGGCAACGACCAGGCGCCGGTCGTCGCGCTCGTGCAGCTCGTCGAGGCGCTGCCCGATCACGCGGACTGGATGAGCTGGTACTCCACGGTCGCGCTGTACGCGGGGTACCAGAAGCGGAGCGCGACGACGACCGCGCCGTACAACGTGCTCCCCGCGTACGTGTATCGAGTGGGCGACGAGCTGCGCGAAGTTCCCGATTCGGGCGCGATCCACGGCGCGACGCGCGAAGCTTACCGCGCGCAGGTGCTGCAGGGGATGCCGATGGGAGACGATTGGTATCTCCGCGCATTCCCGGTCTGGTTCGCGCGCCGCGGGAATTACGGCGTGCTGCTGTCGCAGGCCAAGGCGCTGTCCGCGGCCGCGCGTCTCAGGGGGGACAGCGCGGGTCTCGATCTCGCGGAGCAACAGGCGCAGTGGATCGTCGGGCGGAATCCGTTCACGCAGAGCACGATGTACGGCGAGGGGTACGACTGGGCGCAGCAGTACAGCGTGTCGTCGGGCGATTTCGTGGGCTCGCTGCCGGTGGGGATGCAGAGCCGCGACACGACCGACCTGCCCTACTGGCCGTCGCAGAACATGTACGTCTATAAGGAAGTGTGGGTGCACCCGAGCAGCCGGTGGCTGTGGCTGATGGCGGATCTGCTGGGCGGGCCGGTGCCGTCACCGGCGCGTTCCGGCCTTGACGTCAGTGTGACGTCACATCCGCGTCAGCAGATGACGATCCGTGTGACGGTCACGGATCCGGCAATCCGTACGCTCGAGCTGCGGTCGGAGGGCCTGGTCGTCAGCCGGCCGTCACGTCGAGTGACGCGGAGAGGACGCGGGCCGGGGGTGGTCGAGTGGAAGGTGCGGCGGGTCGATCCGGCCGTGGCTTGGCTCGCGGTCGTGATCCCGGACGGTGATGTCTCACGTCGCCGCGAAATAAGTAGCCCTGTCGAAGGAGTCGTCGCGACTAAGTGAGCACGCCCGGAGTCGAACGCTTGTAGTAAGTCGTCTGTAACAGCGCTTCTTGTCGGATGCTCCCGATAGCGTCGGGCTCCAGCGTCCTGACCGTTCGATGAACGTTCGCTTCTGCATCGATCCGGAAACGCGCCAGCCGCACATCCATCACCATCATGTCCGTGAAACAGAGGCCGAAGATGTTCTCCGGCGGCCGATCGAGGACCGCCCGGGACGAGACGGCTCCCGGGTCGCAATCGGTCAGACGCGGGCGGGCCGGTATCTTCGGGTGATATACGTTGCGGACCCGGCGCCGGACTCCGTATTCTGTATTACCGCATTCGACCTCGGCGCAAAGGCCCTGCTGGCCCTCAGGCGCCGCCGCAGGAAAAAATCATGAGCGATTCCAGCTTTCCCAAGGGATGGGATGAAGACCGCGTTCGCCGCGTGCTCCAGCACTACGAGGAGCAGTCGGCTGAAGAAGCGGTCGCCGAAGATGAGGCGGCGTACGAGCCTCCGACGCACACTGCCATGGAAGTGCCCGTGGAGCTCGTCCCCGCCGTTCGCGAGCTGATCGCAAAACGGAAGGCTGGCTGACGAAGTCCGGATCCTGAAGCGCGGCAGCTAACCTAGCCTCGCGGTCCCGCCCCGCACTACTACTCGTAGTAGTTGACGAACGGCGAGGGGAGCGGTCGTTTGCTGGTGGAGCTCCGGACGAATCCTTCAGCCGACGATTCTCGATGACCCCCATCAGAGCGCTGCGAGCCGCACTCGCCACCCATACCAACTTCTTCCGCTTGTCCGTGGCTACGTGCTGCGGACTCGCGCTTTTCGCGCCGCCCTCCACCGTGCGGGCACAGGCGCGACCCGCCGCTGCGACCTGCGAGTCGGTGACGGACGTCACGACACTGAACACGACGTTACCGCTCGATCTGCTGGATTATCTCGAGAAGATCTCGTCCAGCGCCTTCGTGCACGCCTTCCTGCTGTCGCACGTCGCCGAGACCGGCAACCCGGAGCACGGGCTGACCCGCTGCGTCCAGGGCTTTCTCGCCGCGGGCCCGGACGAAGTCGGGAAGCTCCGCGAGAACCGGGTCACTGCGGGAACGCTCATTCGCGCGCTGCGCGCGGCGGAGCGCGCGCGCCTGGAAGATGAGCAGCTCCGGGCAGGCGTCCGCGTGTCCCTGGATACCGTCATCAGTCGGCTGCGACAAAATCCGGCTGAAGCGAGCCTCCCGATCTACACTACGCTGTTGGGCAACGCCCAGAACGCGAGCTGCTTCAGAGTCAGTCCGGTCTGCACCGCGCTGAGGAGAGTGCGCGCCGGGATCGACAGCGTGAGCGAGGCGCAGCGAGCGATCGCCGCTGCCCGCGCCGAGCGCGAGGCGTTCAGCGATCAGCTGACAGCCGCCCAGGAGGAGCTCCTGCTCAAGCGCGGGCGAATTGAAGCGGTTGAATCCGCCTTGGCAACGGTGGCCCCCGCGCTTGTCGCTTCGCCGCCGGATTCGGTGAGGCGACGACTCGTTCTTTACGGCGCGAGGATGGGGACGCAGCTGGCCGAAGCCCGAGACGCCGAGGCGTTGCAGGAGGGTCGCGTGCAGGCGATTTCCGACACTGTGCGAAGTCTCGAGGCATCGCTGTCCACACGAACCGCCGGAGCGGATCGCGCGCTGGCCGAGCTGCGCGGGGCGCTGGACGCTTTGCACGAGGAGCTGCAGAGGGCCCCCGCCGTCCGCGGAATTCAGCTCGCGTTGCCAGACCGCCAGCAGGTCAGGACGCGGCTGGCTCTCACACCGCCGACGTCCGTCGCGCCGATCCCGCTGCAGCGCGACCGCTCCGCGAGCGTGCTCATGGAGCTCACGGATTTCGTGATCGATCGCGCGAAGCAGGAGGTGGTGGTCTCGTACCTGGCCGCTCTGTACCGCGCCATGCAGCGCGAAACGCTCCTCAAGAGCGCTTTTCCGAACACGCACCAGCTGATGCGCGGACTCACGGCGAGAGATACCGGCCACCTCTCCGCGGTGGCGGCGGGCCGCATTCCGCTACCGGTCTGGCGAGCCACGCTGAAGAACGACTTCACCACCCTGCCGATCAATGTCCTGCAGGCGCCGGATTCCCTGGTCTGTCGCGGCGTCGCGGCCTGCCGCTCCCGCGTGCTCCAACTCCGCCCGACCGTGGCGATCGTGCAGCGGCTGATGCAGGGGCAGCCGGTGTTCGAAGTGATTCGCGACGCACCGCTCATAGCGACCGAAGCGGGTACGGACCTCCCACGGGACTGGACGGCGTTCATCCAGGGGCTTCGACTCCTCTCCGCCGTCGCCGAGACATACCAGGTGCAAGGGCTCGCACTCAATGCCGATCCGATCCAGCATCCGTTCATTCTGTCGCTGTCGGCGCTGTCGGTGGGCGACAAGAAGCAGCAGGAAGCATTCGTTCGGCTGCTGGTACTCCGCATCGTGCCCGAGCGGGAGACGGAGTTCGCCGTGGACGTGCGCACTCTCACGGACGCTTCCCGTCGGGCCACGGCAGCGGTCGAAGCCATCGCGATGGCGATGCTCTCCACCGAACCGGCCGTCGAACAGGCGCGCCAGGTACTCGGGTCGGCGGTGGCCGCGCTGCGCGCGGCGGATGGCATCGCTACGTTGTTCACGCGCCCCATCGAGGCTGGCGGCCAGCCGGCCATCCGGCAATTGTTCCTGACCGTCGCCGAGCCGCTCGTGGTCAGGGATTACGCGCTGGCCATGGCGCGTACGGCGGTTCTGCTGCGCGAAGTCACCGGCAGCCCGGTATCCAGCAACTTGCTGACTCTCGCCTCGCTTGCGTCCGGTCTCGCGGAGGCCCAGAGTGGAGCGGAAGTCCGTGCGGCGCTGGAAGCGGCATCGTCGCCGGTCGGCGGCTGGCAGGCGAAGCGCTATCGCGAGGGCCGGCGCACATCCATAACCGCGTTCCCCGGCCTGGCCGTCGGCGGCGAATGGATGATCGACGGGCCCTACTCCCGCACCGCCGGTGTCGCACTACCAATCGGACCCGAAGTCCAGCTACTCCGCCGGTCGTTATCCGATTCGGATGCGCCCGCCTGCTTCGTCTTCTGCTCGGTCGGACTGTTCGTGCCTATCGTCGATCTGGGCGCGCTCCTCAGCTACCGGTTGGAAAGCTCCGACACCGTCGAGTCGGAGCCGAACTCCGGCTTCCGCCAGGTCTTCGCTCCCGGATTGTACGTGAGCCTCGGCGTGAGCCGGTCCGCGCTCGCCGTGCTCCTCGGCGGCCAATTCATGCCCGCGATCCGCAAGGTCAGCGAGGACAGCGAAATCAGCGGGCACGCCTGGCGCCTCGGCGCCGCCCTCACGCTCGATGTGATGTTGTTCGGGTTCTGACCGCCCCGCGCGCCCAGATTCATGACTTGCGGCTAATAACGCCACGCGTTATTATCATCCGTGATCCGGAGCTTTGCCGACCGGGATACCGAACGGCTGTTTCTGCGCGAGCCGGTTCGCCGGTTTCCGTCGGGCCTGCTCAGCATCATGCTCCGGAAGCTCATGCTGCTTGAAGCGGCTGAAGCACTTCAGGATCTCCGCGCTCCGCCGGGGAACCGGCTCGAAAAGCTTCGCGGCGGCCGCGCCGGGCAGTTCAGCATCCGGGTCAACGATCAATGGCGAATCTGTTTCCGCTGGTCGGACGCAACCGCCCACGACGTTGAAATCGTGGATTACCACAGGGAGTAGGCATGCCTGCACGAAGGCTTCCCCCCGTACACCCGGGCGAGATACTGCTCGAGGAATTCCTCGAGCCACTTGGACTCTCCCAGTACCGGCTGGCCCACGACATCAGCGTGCCGCCGCGCCGCATCAACGAGATCGTGCACGGCAAGCGGGCCGTTACTGCTGACACCGCCCTGAGATTGGCTCGTTATTTCGGCACCACGGACCGGTTCTGGCTGAATCTCCAAACGCGGTTCGATCTCGAGCGGGAGCGGGACAATCTCGGCAGCCGCCTCCAGAAGGAAGTGCGGATCCTCGAGCGGGCCGACGCCGGATCGTCAGAGCGCTGAGTCAACGGTCTTGCGCTTTCGGCTCAGCAGCGGAGAATCCATGCAGTTCGAATCGCTGCCAACCTGTTGCCCAAGGAGCACCATGCTGCGTCGAAGCATTCTCGCGGTTGCGTCGCTTTCCATCGCGTGCGCGGGCGAGCCGAACCTCGACACCGAGCGCGCCGCGATCATGCAAGCGGACAGCGCGTGGCTCGCGGCCGCTCACGGCGGCGACGTCGACTCCACCCTGAGCTTCTGGACCGACGACGCCAGAGTGATCAGCCCGGGCGAGCCCCCGATCGTGGGCCGCGAGGCGATCCGCAAGATGCTCACCGACGGCTTTGCCACGCCGAACTTCTCCGTGAGCTGGCAAACTACCGACGTTGTGGTCGCCCCGGGCGGGAGCATGGCGTACTCTTACGGCACGAACGAGTTCACCGTGCCGGGTGCGGCCGGTGGAATCGACACGCTCCGCAGCCAGGGCGTGGTCGTCTGGCGCAAGGGAGATGATGGCCGCTGGCGCTCGGCAGTCGACACATGGACGCCGCAACCCGCGGCCCCGGCTGCCTCGCCTGAGTAGAAGTCGCTTACCAGGGAGTATCTCCGTATGAGCTCGCGTGCCCGCTTTGCACTCACCACCGCTCTCTTCCTCCTCGCCGCGCCCGCCTTCGCGCAGGGCCGCACCCAGCAGGATCTCGCCGCGCTTCGCGCGCGACGCGATTCGCTCGAGAGAGAGCTTCAATCCATCGCCGTAGTCGAGCGCAAGATCATGCTGCCGATGCGCGACGGCGCGCGCATGCAGCTCGACGTGTACCGCCCGAAGAACGCGGCCGCCGGCGTGCCCGCCATCTTCGTGCGCACGCCGTACAACATGAACTTCTGGGACGTCGGCACCGGCGCGCCGGCGGACATGTCCGCGCAGCTCACCGCCGTGAAGCGCGGCTACGCCTATGTGCTCGGCAACGAGCGCGGCCACTTCTTCTCCGAGGGCAACTACGACATCCTCGGCCCGCCGCTGAGCGACGGCGTCGAGGAAATCGAGTGGATCGCAACCCGGCCGTGGTCCAACGGAAAAGTCGGCCTGATCGGCTGCTCGTCTACCGCCGAGTGGCAGATGGCGGTCGCGGCCCGGGCGCCGAAAGGATTGGCGGCGATCATCCCGCAGGGATTCGGCGCCGGCGTGGGCCGCGTCGCGCCGTACTTCGAGCAGGGGAACTGGTACCGCGGCGGCGCGGTGCAGCTGCTGTTCGTCTCCTGGATCGCGGGCGAGCAGAACCAGGTGCGGCCGATGTTCCCGCCGAACACGTCGCAGGAGGATCTCGTCCGCGCCGCGCGTCTGTTCGATCTCGCCCAGCACGCGGCGCCGATCGACTGGGCGAAAGCGTTCTGGCATTTGCCGACGCGGGATCTCATCGAGAACGCCGGCGGCCCGCGCGGCGTCTTCGCCGACTCGATGCCGGTCCCGACGGGCGGCGCGATGATCCGGCGGGCGCCCAACGATTCGGGGTGGTATCGCGGTGGGCTCTTTCACGACGACATGAAGATCAACGTCCCGGGACTCTGGTTCATGTCCTGGTACGACGTCAGCACCGGGCCGAACCTCGCGACGTTCAACCACGTGCGCCGTACCGCCGACCCGGCGATAGCCAATCAACAGTACGCGTTCATCGCCCCTACGCTGCACTGCGCGTACCGGAGAGCGACGGAGAACACGGTCGTCGGCGAACGCAGCGTGGGCGACGCGCGCTACGACTACGACGCGCTCACGTACGGCTGGTTCGATCACCTCCTGAAGGGCGAGAACAACGGCCTGCTCGACACGATGCCGAAAGTCCGTTACTACACGATGGGCAGCAACAAGTGGCAGAGCAGCGACACGTGGCCGCCGCGCGGCGCGCAGCCGATGACCTTCTATCTGGGTAGCGGCGGCAAAGCCAACACGCTCACCGGCGACGGCGTGCTCACGCTGCGGGCGCCGGCGAGAGACAGGCCCGACTCGTTCACCTACGATCCCATGAACCCGGTGCCCTCGCTCGGCGGCAACGTGTGCTGTCAGGGGAACGCGCTGAGCGGCGGCGCCAAGGATCAGCGCAAGATCGAGGAGCGGCCCGACGTGCTGGTGTACACATCGGAGCCGCTCACGGCAGGGCTCGAGGTGAGCGGGCCGATCGACTTCACCGTGTACGTGTCGTCCGACCGCAGAGACACGGACATCACGGTGAAGCTGCTCGACGTGTATCCGGATGGGGTCGCGTACAACCTGGACGAGACGATCCAGCGGCTGCGCTACCGCGACGGCTACGACAGGCAGGTCTTCATGCAGCCGGGGCGGGTGTACAAGGTGGCGTTCCAGCCCATGACGACGAGCAACTGGTTCGCTCCGGGGCACCGCATCCGCATCGAGGTGTCGAGCTCCAACTTTCCGCGCTTCGACCGCAACCTGAACACGGGCGGCAACAACTATGATGAGACGGCGGGGCTCGTCGCGCGGAACGTGGTGCACCACTCGCGCATGTATCCGTCGACAGTCAGGCTGAGCGTCGTGCGCAACCGCGGCGGGCCCGCGCGATGAAAACGCAAACGGTATATTCATCCGCGTGAAGCCGAGCCGGAATCACGCGGTGTACCTCGACATCCTGCGGCGCATGTCTCCGGAGGATCGCCTGCGAAAGGCGTTCGAGCTTTCGGAGTTCTCAAGAGAGCTGTTCGAGCACGGGCTCCGGCGGACGTTCCCTGACCTCGAGCCCGCGGAGCTTCGCGCCCTGGCCCGCCGCCGGCTCGACAAATGTCACAACAGGATTTACTGAAGCGGGTCGTCGCCGCGCTGGAGCGGATCGGGATCGATTACATGATCACCGGCTCCATCGCATCGAGTCTCCAGGGCGAGCCTCGCGCGACTCACGATCTGGATGTCGTCGTCGAAGTAGACGAGGGCTCCGTGCCGGCGTTGCTCGCGGCATTCCCGACTCCCGAGTTCTATCACGACGATTCCGCCGTGCGGGAAGCGGTGCGGGACCGAACCGGTTTCAACGTGATCGAGACAGCTGAAGGAGACAAAGTCGATTTCTGGCTCCTCACGGATGACGCGTACGACCGGAGCCGCTTCGCGCGGAAATATCAGGAGGACGTTTTCGGCACGCGCCTCAAAGTTTCGGCGCCCGAGGACACGATTCTGCAGAAGCTCCGGTGGGCGAGCCTTTCCGGCGGGAGCGAGAAACTGTATGGCGATGCGCTTCGGGTCTACGAGGTTCAGCACCCCCGGCTCGACCAGGATTATCTCGCTGAATGGTCGACCTTCCTTGGCGTCGAGCGGGAGCTCGCGCGGATTCGGAGCGAGACCGAGCCGGTCTGAGCTGACGATGAGCCCCTGATCGGCGTACGGAACCGCCGAAACCCGCTATCATGAGAATACCGATGCGAAAACTCGCACTGTCCTTCCTTATGTGTGCCTTCGGCACGCTCGTCGCCACGGGCGCGTGCTCCCGCAACCGGCACCCTGCCGATACCGCTCTCGCGCCCGCCGGCTGGGCGTTCCCCGCCGACCAGGTAATCCCGACCTACGGCACCGACGGGATGGTCTCCACCACCGACCGCGTCGCGAGCGAGGTCGGCGCCGAGGTGCTGCGCCGCGGCGGCAACGCGGTCGACGCCGCGGTGGCGACGCACTTCGCGCTCGCGGTCGTGAATCCGGAAGCCGGCAACATCGGCGGCGGCGGCTTCATGATCGTCCGCCTCGCGGACGGCACGACCGCGGCACTCGACTTCCGCGAGAAGGCGCCGCGCGCCGCCACGCGCGACATGTACCTCGACTCGACCGGCAAGGTGAGCGAGCGCGCGCTCGTCGGACACCTAGCCGCCGGCGTGCCGGGATCGGTCGCGGGGATGTGGGAAGCGCACAAGCGCTTCGGCTCCCTCCCCTGGGCCGAGCTCGTGCAGCCCGCGATCAATCTCGCCGAGGGGATCGTCGTGCACGCGCGGCTCGCGCGCTCGCTCCAGTCGAACGTGGCCGATCTCCGCCGCTTCCCCGCCACCGCCGCGATCTTCCTGGTGGACAGCCAGCCGTTGCGCGTCGGCGACAGATTCGTCCAGCGCGACATGGCTGCCACGCTCCGTCGCATCGCACGCGACGGCAAGGACGGCTTCTACCGCGGCGAGACGGCGGAGCTGATCGAAGCCGAGATGCGGCGCGGCGGCGGGATCATGACGCGGGAAGACCTCGCGGCGTACGACGCGCCCTGGCGAGATCCGATCGTGTTCGAGTACCGCGAGCACACGGTCATCTCGATGCCGCCGCCGTCGTCCGGCGGGATCACGCTCGCGCAGATCCTCAACACGCTCGAGGGCTTCGACCTCCACTCGCTCGGCTACCATTCGCCCGATCACGTGCACCTATGGACGGAAGCCGCGAAGCTCGCGTTCGTGGACCGCAACGAGTATCTCGCCGACCCCGACTTCGTGCCGCAGCCCACGCGCGAGCTGGTCTCGGAGGAGTACGCGCTGCGGAAGCGCGCGGAGATCGACGCCGACCGCGCTACGCCGTCCTCGCGGGTTCTACCTGGGCTCGGACCGTTCGCGCGGACCGCGCGCACCGCCCGCCGCGAGGGCGAGAACACCACGCACTACTCGATCATCGACCGCGGCGGCAACGCTGTCGCCGTCACCACCACGATCAACTCGCTGTACGGCAATCTCGTCACGGTGGCAGGCGCGGGCTTCCTGCTGAACAACGAGATGGACGATTTCGCCGCGCTGCCGGGAACGCCGAATCAGTTCGGGCTCGTGCAGGGCGAGGCCAACGCCATCGAGCCCGGCAAGCGCATGCTCTCGGCAATGACGCCGACGATCGTGCTCGATCCCGCGGGGCGGGTGAAGCTCGTCACCGGCTCGCCGGGCGGACCGACGATCATCACGACGGTCGCGCAGATCATCTCGAACGTCGTGGACTTCGCCATGGACGCCGGCGCGAGCACCGCCGCCCCGCGGCTGCACCATCAACACCTGCCGGACACGCTCTTCTACGAGCGCGACGGCCTGCACCCGGACGTCGTCGCGGCACTGCGCGCGCGGGGCCACGACGTGCAAGCGCGGTCGGGCTACCAGGGCGACACGCAGACGATTGTCGTGCTGCCGGACGGACGCCTCGCTGGTGTCGCCGACCCGCGACGGGGCGGAGCGGCGGTGGCGGTTCGCTCAGCTCGCTAGTTCAGCGATATACGTCGCGCCGGTGCCCGACCTTGACGATCGTCACGGTCCCGGAGTCGTCGTCAATCGCGTAGAGCACGCGGTAGTCTCCCTGGCGGATACGATACTTTTCCTGCCCCGAAAGCTTTTCCGTGCCCGGCGGACGAGGATCGCTCCCCAGTTTCTCCATTCTGAGCGCGATGCGCCGGCGTACTTTGACGGGAAGCTCTTCCAGCTCCTTGGCGGCGGAGCGCTTGATGAAAAGCTTATATCTTGCCACGACGCTTCAGGTCCTTCAACACATCCTCGAAAGCCAAAGCCGGCTCGCGAGCGCGAGCCTCGAAGATGGCGAGGTCTGCCGCGTCCTCGGTCAGACTCTGTTTTACCGCCGCATTGACGAGGTCAGAAACGCTGGTCTCGGTCTCGGCGGCTTTCACCCGGAGCGCCCGGTGCAAAGTCGGCTCGAGATAGACGGTAGCACGCTTGAGTTTCGGCATGACGCAACTTAGTTGCTATAGCGTTATGACGTCAAGACGTCTGATTGCCCTACTCGCTCTCGCCGGCGCGCTGGCTGGCTCCACGACCGGCGCGCAGGATCGCCCGTGCGACGCCCAGCCAACCGCGCTCGCCCCGAGCCGCGACCTGTATTGCATCGAGTTGATAGCCGCGCCGGGCATCCGGAACGCCTCCGGCCGCGTCGAGCTGGGCCGCATCCCCGGACCGTTCACCATCGCGGTCGCCGCCGACGGGCGCCTGCTCCACCAGCCGGTCATCACGCTCGCGGGACTCCCCCCGCCCGCGTCGCTCGGCGCCTTCACCACCTACGTCGCCTGGGTCGCGACGCCGGTGATGCATCCGGTCACCAAGCTCGGCGAAGTGCGCAACGGGCGGAACGTGCTCGCGACGATCGCGCTCGAGAAGTTCATCATTCTGATTACCGCGGAAGAGTCGCCCGGCGTGGACGAGCCGCGCGGCAAGGTCGTGCTGCGCGGACAGTCGCCGGCCACGCGCCTGCAGCCGCCTGACGTGCTCCAGTTCGCGTTCGGCGCCGGACCGCTCGAATCCGACACCGCGCACGCGGCTGACGCGCACGCGGCGCACATGGCGCAAGCGCCGCCGCGCGGCGCGGACGTCTCGTGGACGACCGTGCCGATGCCGCCCGGCTTGCAGATGCTGCCGGCCGAGATGGCGCTGCGCCCCGGAGTCGAGCCGTACCTCCCGAGTGCACGCGAAGGTCAGGACGTTCACGCCGCGCGCCCGCGCGAGCTGGTGCCGCTCAATGACGGCGATACTCTCCGGCTCGATGCGCGGCTCGTCCGCCGCACGTTCAAGGGGCGCAGTTACACGATGTACGGCTTCAACGGCCAGTATCCCGGCCCGCTCATCCGCGTGCCGCAGCACGCCGAGATCGTCGTGCAGTTCACCAATCGGCTCGACCAGCCGACGACGGTCCACTGGCACGGCGTGCGGCTGGAGAACCGTTTCGACGGCGTGCCCGATCTCACCCAGGAGCCGGTGCAGCCCGGCGGATCGTTCACCTATCGCGTGCGGTTTCCCGACGCGGGGATCTACTGGTATCACCCGCACGTGCGCGAGGACATCCAGCAGGACCTCGGCCTGTACGGCAACCTGCTGGTGCGCTCGCCGCGCGCCGACTGGTTCGGCGCCGCCAACCGCGAGGAAGTCCTCATGCTCGACGATCTCCTCGTGGGCGACGACGGGCTCGTGCCGTTCGGCCGCGAGGCCGCGACGCACGCGTTCATGGGGCGCTTCGGCAACGTCTTTCTCGTGAACGGCGAGCCCGGCTACCGGCTCTCCATCCGGCGCGGCGAGGTCGTCCGCTTCCTGCTCACCAACGCTTCCAACACGCGCGCGTTCAACCTCTCGTTTGGCGGCGCGCGGATGAAAGTCGTGGCCTCCGACGTCGGCAACTACGAGCGCGAGGAATGGATCGAGAGCGTGGTGATCGCGCCCGCTGAGCGGTACGTGGTGCACGTGCGCTTCGACGAGCCCGGCGAGATCGCGCTGCTGAACCGGGTGTACGGGCTCGATCACTTCCTCGGCCGCTTCTTCGCCGAGTCGGACACGCTCGGCATTGTGCGCGTGTCGTCGGAGCCGGCGTCGCCCGATCACGCGAGCGCCTTCCGCGCGCTCCGCCGGGATTCCGCGGCCGTCGCTGGGATCGCGCGCTTCCGCGAGCACTTCGATCGGCCGGTGGACAAGTCGCTCGTGCTCACTCTCCGCGCGCACGATTTGCCGTTCGTGACCGAGCGCCTGATGCAGCTCGATTCGATCTACTTCGCGCCGGTCGAATGGAGCGGCACGATGCCGATGATGAACTGGGCATCCACCGCGCGGCAGGTCACCTGGGTCCTGCGCGATCCCGCGACGGGCAAGGAGAACATGGACATCGACTGGCGGTTCCGCGCCGGCGACGTCGTCAAACTGCGTATCTCCAACGAGCGCAAGACCTTCCACGCGATGCAGCACCCTATCCATATCCATGGCCAGCGGTTTCTGGTGCTCTCCGTCAACGGCGTGCCCAACGAGAATCTCGTCTGGAAGGACACCGTCTTGCTCCCCGCCGGCGCGATGGCGGATATTCTGGTGGAGATGTCCAACCCCGGGCGGTGGATGCTGCACTGCCACATCGCCGAGCATCTCTCGGCGGACATGATGCTCGCCTTTACCGTGGAGTGATCCGATGCGGCCGACTGTTCGTCTGACTTCCGTTCTCGCGTTGACCGTTCTCGCGTTGACCGCTCTCGCGGCGCTGCCGCTCGCAGCGCAACGGCCGGATTCACTCTCGGCGGAAGTGCGCCGGTACGTCACCGTGGATGCGGCGGTCGTCGCGCTGACGCGGGTCACGCTGATCGACGGGACCGGCGCCGCGCCGAAGCCCGATCAGACGATCGTCATCCGGGACGGGAAGATCGCCGCGGTCGGTCCGTCGGCGCGCGTGCGGATTCCCGACGGAGCGCGCGTGCTCGAGCTGGCCGGTCACACCGTGATCCCCGGGCTGATCGGCATGCACAATCACCTCTTCTACACCGCGGCCGGCGGGCGCGCGTCGCAGATGTCTTATACCGCGCCGCGCCTCTATCTCGCTTCGGGAATCACCACGATCCGCACGACGGGCGGCCGCTCGCCGTACGCCGAGATCAACACCAAGGACGCGATCGACAACGGGCGGATCCCCGGTCCGCGCGTGCATCTCACCGCGCCGTACATCACCGGTGGCGCGGGCGGCGGGAGCATGGCCATCGTCGAGTCGCCGGAAGCGGCGCGGCGGTTCGTGGCGTACTGGAGCAACGAAGGAGCGACGTGGCTCAAGGCGTATACGGATATCCGCGCCGAGGAGCTCGGAGCCGCCATCGACGAAGCGCACAAGCGCGGCATGAAAGTCACCGGCCACCTCTGCTCCGTCAGCTACCAGGAGGCGGTCGCGCTCGGCATCGACAACCTCGAGCACGGGATGCTGACCGCGTCGGACTTCGATCCGGCGAGGACGGCGGACGTATGCACGCCCGCCAACATCAGGCCGGTGCGCGAGGGAACCGCGGATCCTGCGGGCCCCGTCGCGCTGGAGACGATTCGCCGGATGGTCGAGCGGAGCGTGTCCATGACTTCGACGCTCGTCATCTACGAGCTGTTCGTCGCCGGGCGCACGACGCCCGACCAGCGGACGCTGGACGCGATGTCGCCGGAAGTTCGCGCCGCGTACCAGGCCGTGAGGCATCAGATCGACTCGACGGGCCGCGGCTTGATCGCGCTCGAGGGGCTCAGAAACGCGATGGCGTTCGACCGCGCGTTCGTCGCGGCCGGCGGGCTGCTGGCGTCCGGCGTGGATCCCACCGGGCTCGGCGGCGCGCTCCCCGGCTTCGGCGACCAGCGCAACTACGAGCTGTTCATCGAGGCGGGGTTCACGCCCGCGCAGGCGGTGCGGATAATGAGCGCGAACGGCGCGAAGATCCTGGGCGTGCACGATTCCCTCGGAACCGTCGAGCCGGGCAAGCTGGCGGACCTGGTGGTGCTCGCCGGCGATCTCGCCGCCGATCCAGGCGTGATTCGCAATGTCACCACCGTATTCAAGGATGGCATCGGCTACGACTCGGCGACGCTGATCGCCGCGGTCAAAGGCAGGGTGGGGATCGATTGAGCGACGACGGCGGCGCTGGACGGCTTGACTCGAAGACGGCGGTAGTCACCGGCGGCTCGCGCGGCATTGGGCTCGGAATCGCCGCCGCGTTGTTGGAAGCCGGCGCCAACGTCGTCATCTGCGGCACAAATCAGTCGCACCTCGATGCCGCGCGCCGCACGCTGAGGACGGGGGAGAAGCGGCTCGAGACCGTGCGCGCCGACGTCCGTAAGCGCGCGGACGTGGACCGGCTGATCGCCACCGCGGTCAGTCGCTTCGGCGGACTCGACATCCTGATCAACAACGCCGGCGTCGGCACCTTCGCCAACGTCGCTGATCTGAGCGATGCCGACTGGCAACGCATGCTCGACACGAATCTCACGGGAGTCTTCTACTGCTGCAGCGCGGCGATCCCCAAGCTGCGAAAGCGCGGCGGCGGGTGGATCATCAACATCAGCAGCCTCGCGGGGAAGAACCCGTTCGTCGGCGGCGCGGCGTACGGCGCGTCGAAGGCGGGGTTGAACATGTTCAGCGAGACGCTGATGCAGGAGGTGCGGCACGACGGGATCCGCGTCTGCTACGTCATGCCCGGCTCGGTCGCCACGGAGTTCCTGACTCCCGGCGCGGGCGACACGAACTGGATGCTCACGCCGGAGGACGTCGCGCGCGTAGTGATGGACCTGCTCGCGCAGCCGGATCGCAGCCTGCCGAGCCGCGTGGAGCTGCGGCCGTCGCGCCCGCCGAAGAAGTAAGTGGACATCTTCAAGGAGTTCGGCTTCGAGGCGGCGCACCGGCTGCCCAACGTCGCGCCGGAGCACAAGTGCTTCCGGCTCCACGGCCACTCGTTTCGCTGTGAAGTCCATGTCAGCGGACCGCTCGACGCGCAGCTCGGCTGGGTGCTCGACTTCGCCGAGATCAAGGCGGCGGTGAAGCCGATCATCGAGCAGCTCGATCATCGCTACCTGAACGAGATCGAGGGCCTGGAGAATCCCACGTCGGAGAATCTGGCGATCTGGATCTGGGACCGGCTGCGCCCGTCGCTGCCGGGGCTCTCGCGCATCGTGCTCCGCGAGACATGCACATCCGGATGTTCGTACGCCGGGGAAGGCGGACCGCTGGCATAGGGAACGAATGTTGCGGCTTCAGGTACAGGAGCTAGACGGAGGAGCTCATATGCCGAGATTCA
>JANLGX010000417.1 GCA_024654005.1 Gemmatimonadaceae bacterium
CCATCGTGGAGCGCGAATGGCCGAACGGTGCGCCAATCACGGCGCCCGCGATCCGCAAGGCGTATCGGTTGGCCCTAGACGTGAAATGGCTGGCTCGCCGTGTGCTGTCACCGCAGGCGTTGGCCGAGTACGAGAAGGTCGAGGGTCAGGCGTGGGCCGAGTACCAGAAGGCCACGGCTACGGCGCGGGCCGAGTACGAGAAGGCCACGGCTCCGGCGTTGGCTTCCCTGCTGCGTGCCGCCCTCAAGGGAGACGACCGATGAGGCCCGACGACCTGACCTACGATCCGGTGAGCGAACATCTCGACGTGCTCTGCAAGCGGATGGACCGTGCCGAGAACGAGATGCGGTCGGCTGGCCGCTCGGCCCCGCAACAGGGCCTGACGCGGAAGTGGTGGGAAGCCTACCTGACGTACCACATCGCCCGGATCGAGACGGACAGCGCCGACCACATCCCTTGCCCCGAGTGCGAAGGCCACGGCGACGAGCGCCGACCCGACCACCTTCCGCCCGCCCCGAAGGGGATCATGGCGCGCTTCGATGACGGCGTAGAGATCGACTGCGGCGAGTGCGAAGGGACGGGCAAACTGTACTGCTGCGCGTGCGGGGAGAACCCTGCCACCGTGACGAACGAGGACTTCGATCCGCTGTGCGCCGAGTGCGCCAAGGAGGTCTGACCAATGACCAAGCATGAAGGGTTCACGCTGCGGAGACACGCACCCGATGCCGCGATCCACATCGTGGAGCGACGGCACGAGTGGAACATGGGTGGGCACTGCGTCTCGTGTGGGCGGGATCGCTTTGGACGCGAAGGCTTGCGCGACGACGAAGTGTGCCGCGCCCGTGCCGCCCTCAAGGGAGACGACCGATGAGCCGGACGCAACGGTGGGAAAAGGCAGTTGCCGACGGATTGGACGCTGTCGCTAGGCTCTTGGAGTTGCAGGAGGAATACCAAGAGTGGCGCGACAACCTGCCCGAAGCCGACGGGATCGACCTTCCCCGTGGCTTTGGGAGGGACTGACCGATGAGCGAGCAACGGGACATCGTGGACGATCTGCGTCAAGCGGACAAGGTTACGAGGGAGATTCTTGGCGACGAGTGTGACATGGCAGGACAAGCCGCCGACGAAATCACCCGTCTCCGTGCGCTACTGGATGAGGCGACGGAGGCGCTGAACGAGCTACTGCGCTCCGTGGACGACGTAGGTGCTATGACCGGGGTTGAACCACAGCTTGTAGCGGTGGGCAAGATTCGCGCCACCCTTTCTCGCATCCGTGGAGAGGCGAAATGACCGGATACAAGCGAGCCGCGTTGTCCGCGTTCCGTGTGCTAAGGCCGTGTACGGACGAGTCGCGCATGGCCTCGTGGCTCCGTGACCGGCTGGCGGGGCATGGCGTCTCGGCATCGCGGCAGACGATCTACAACTGGCTCGCTGGTACCGTGACGATCCCGCACAAGGCATGGGTCGCGCTTGGCGAGGTCGAGAACGACGCGAAGGCTCATCTCATCGGCCAACTGGAGGGCTTGGGCAAATGAAACGCGAGACAGACTGGCTGGCCGTGGTAGCGCAGACGTTCATCGCCGTAGTGTTGATCGGGGTGCTGGCGTCTCTGTGGGACGAGATTCAGAACTACCGAGCCTTCGACGCCCGCGTTGCCTGCGAGCAACAGCGGATGATCCCGCGCCGGAAGCCGATGGAGGTCACAGTGACTTGCGTCCCGATCCCCACGCGGCAGGACACGACCACGTTTCGCACGCCGGACATACGGCCATGACGAAATGGCTTGTAGGGCTCGGGCTCTACGCGGTCGGCATGACGTGGCTGCTGTGGGAGATCCGGCACGCGGGTGAACTGCCGCATGCCAAAGCGTGTGCGTGGTGCAGGAAGCCGTTCTCCGACAACGACAAATGGCTGATCTCCGAGGGCGCGACAATTTCTCATTCGATATGCCTCGCGTGTCAGCGCCAACACTTCCCGGATACGGAGGAATGATGACCGTAGAAGAGATGGCGGATCGGTACCGATACGGCCAAAGCACCCACGAAATAGGGCGGGCCTGCGGCCTAGGCTCTGGAAGTGTTTGGAAGCGCCTACTGGACGCAGGAATCAAGATGAGGTCGCGGGGCTCCGCTTTGTCCATCAAAAGGAAGGCACGAGTAGATAGTTGTGGCTACGTCACGTGGGGGAGGCGAGTTCACAGGATCGTTGCTGAGGCGTGGCACGGCCCGCCCCCGACACCGCGTCACGTTGTCAACCATAGGGATGGAGACAAACTGAACAATCATCCCGACAACCTAGAGTGGGTTACCCAGGCAGAGAATGCCCGGCACGCCTACGAGATCGGGCTAACCTCAAAACCTCCGACCAACAGAGGCGAGAAGCACCATAGCGCCAAACTGACCGCCGATTCCGTCCGGGAGATTCGTAGGTTGTGGTCTACGGGGACGTTCACGTCAGACCAGTTGGGCGAGATGTTTAATGTCTCCGGCAATACTGCACGGAGGGCGGCGACCGGAAGGACGTGGGCCCACATTGCAGAACTGTGAATCAAACCTGATGGGAGAAATGCGATGAAACTGTGGGACATCACGACCGAGCTTGAGATGCTTGGCGACGAGATCCAGGAGTGCGGGGGCGAACTGACTCCGCTGATGGAACAGCGATTGGACGCACTGGAAGGCGCGTTCGAGGACAAGGTGGAGCGGGTCGCCCTGTACGTCCGCGAGATGATCGTGAGTGCAGACGCGGCTAAGGCCGAGGAGACGCGCCTGGCCGCGATCCGGCGTTCGCACGAGCGTACCGCCGATGGCCTCAAGAGGTACCTCCAGACTTGCCTGGAGCGGGCCGGGGTGCCGAAGATCAACACGCCGAAAGTCAAGGTGCGGGTTCAGCGCAACAGCCAGCCGTCATGTATG
>JANLGX010000419.1 GCA_024654005.1 Gemmatimonadaceae bacterium
GGAGCGTTTGGAACGGCACCCGCGTGCCCACGAACACGGGTGTGCCACCCATCATCCGCGGATCACTGTGCACCACCAGCGCCGTTTGCTTGGTCATGGCCTCTCCTGCCTCCGAAGAGGATACCGCCGTTCGCGTGGCGTGCCTAACGTCAGATTTCAGCCGCGGCGGAGGATTCTGCGGTCCGGCAGCGCCGTCGAAGGGAGCGCCGTCGAAGGCAGCGGCGCCCATGGTTGAGATCGGCGCGATGGGCGGTACGTCGCGCGCCCGAGGCCCGAGGGTCGTCGGACGAATGTTCTTGCGGGCCTCGGCCAGATGCAATGCCCTGGAGCCCTCGCTTTCCAGGCGAAAACGTCCGGCAATCTCCAGCCTGTGGGGTTTTGCGCCAGGTCTTGATGTAGACTCATTCCTATGGAGCAGAACCCACGCCTTGACGCTCTCCGCGCCGCCACGCCGGACCGATGGGTTGCGCTCTCGGCCGACGAGACGCGCATGGTCGCGGAGGCTGATTCATTCGAGGAAGCGGCTGCTGCCGCAGAACGCGCCGGTGAAACCGACCCCATCCTTGTGAGGGTTCCGGAAGACTGGACCGCTCGCGTTCTGTAAACGCCACTCTTGCGCTTCAGCTACAAAGTCATCCCGCTTCAGAATCCACATCCGGCGTTTCCAAAGGAAACGTCGATGTGGATCCCCGTTCTGCACGTTCGGATCAACAACTCGGCAAAGCACTCGCCTCCAACAAAACGGTTCGAGGCGATTGTCGATTCTGGCGCCCCGGAGTGTTACTTCCACGCTGACATCGGCAAGGCAATCGGTATCAGGCTGGAGGACGGCATCGCATCCTCCATCGGTGGGATTGTCGGCGGCGTAAAAATTCCGATCTATTACCACTCGATTGGCCTCTACGTGGGTGCTGACATTCTCCAGATGAAGGCTGGTTTCTCGAACAAGCTGTCCGTTGCCGCCATCCTTGGACGCCGGGGTTTCTTCGACAATTTCATCGTCACGTTCGATCCAGGTGCCACCCCTCCAGGCTTCGACATCCAGCGGCTAGGCCGCGCCTAGTTTGTCGAACGCGCGTTGGACCTCCCGCGGCGCCCCTTCGTACGAGCGCAGGAAGCGCTCTGAATACCAGCAGGTGCGTCATCACCGAAACAGCTTCTCGAGGCCTGGCCGCTCGGCCGGCTCCGGCCGCTCCTTCACCGCCTCGACGAAGTCCTCGTCCAGCGCTCCAGCAATTGCATCGACGCGCGCCCACGTCTCCGGAACCGGCTCGAGGATGATCGCGTTCCCGCGCCGCGCAATCCGCACCTCCCGGCCCTCGACACGGAAGTGTTTCGGCAGCCTCACCGCCTGTGACCGGCCGGACCAGAAAACTTTGGCAGTTTCCACAGTGTCCCCTACGAAAGATATATCAATGAGATATATCGCGCGCGGTCGTTGAGCGCAACCTGGCTGAAAGCAGGCGCGGAGCTCGTCATTGGCTTCGAGACCGACCACGGGGAAGCGCGGGCTCGAACACGGCCCACAGGTTTGACGTACTCGCAGTGAGCCGATACGATGGTCGTGGTGCTTCGGGCGGTGACGGTTATGAACTACCCCCTCCTCATCGATTTCAAGGGCACGCTCTTCTGCCAGGGCTTCGTCGCCGAGGTCAAGGCTGGTGGACGCCTGGTCGCCAGCGAGTACGCTCCAGATGACTGGTGGCTCTACGGCGTGAACCCCGGCGCGATCGCGGCGAGCGGCGATTCCCTCGACGCCGTACACGAGCAATTCCGTGTGGCCATGCGGGAGATCCTCGTGCGCTTCGCCACCGAGGCCGAGTCCTTCGCCGCCTTCAAGCGCGAGACCGAATCGTTCTTCTTGTCCACCAATGAGCCAGCCAACGCGGATTGGCACGTGGCGGTGGATCGTGTCCGTACCTACAAGGAGTGCCTCGGTGATCTGCCCATCCGATCGGCAGCAAGCCGAGTCTTTGTCGACGTGATCGAAAAGAAGATTGATCAGGTCACCACATGACCCGACTCTCCGCCTCCGCCGTGCGTGACACTTTGGGAGACACCCTCAACCGGGTCGCCTTCAAGGGGGAACGGATCGTCTTGGAACGCCACGGGGAGGCCGTCGCCGCGCTCGTGTCCGTCGAGGACCTTGAGCTCCTCGAAGAGCTCGAAGACCGCCTCGACGTGGAAGCGGTTCGGGTCGCCCGCGAAGAACCCGAAACCGTTCCCTATGAGGAGGTCCGCCTGAAGGCGGGGCTCGTGTAGGTGGGTCGCTGCCGCCTCGTCCCTCAAGCCGTCCGCTGAACGCGCTTTCCTCGCTCTCCCGAAGGACGTTCAGAAGCGGATCGACAAACGACTCCTGTCCCTCCAGGACACCCCGCGTCCGCCGGGGATTAAGGCCCTCACTGGGGAACCCGGCGTCTACCGCCTCCGCGTCGGAGACTACCGCGCCTTGTATGAGGTCCATGACGATCAAGTGCTCGTCCTGACGATTGGACACCGTCGAGAGGTCTATCGGAAGTAGCTCCTACCCACGGACGGGACTCCAGGAGCGCGCGGAGTTTTCCTGCCACGATAGACGAGGTCTCTCGACTTGGTCCGCCGCGGGCGCGACTCCCGACAAGTAACCGTGGGCGCCGTCCGCTCTCCCACAACGCCGAGTGCCGCGTCGCCCATCGCGCCGATTTGAACGACTACCGCCTGAAAGGCGGTAGACTCCGCGCGCGACTGAAAGTCGCCCCGCCGCCACGAGCGGTATTCGTTCTAGGGCGCACCCACGGTGCGCCGGCTAGTCCCACGTGCCGGCTGGCTCGAAGCGGCCGAACGCATCGGACCCGGGCTGAAAGCTGACCGCCTGAAAGGCGGTGGGATGAAA